>JBBSTQ010000461.1:0-2958 GCA_038235745.1 Sphingobacteriales bacterium | reverse complement strand
TGGAAATTAATTTAGAAGCGCAAACCATTACTTTAGTTTCAACTGGCGACTCAGAAAGTTTCGACATCAGTTCATACAAAAAAGACAATATGGTAAACGGTTTTGATGATATCGATTATCTGCAAAACATCAAATCAGAAATCAAAGAATTTGGAGAGCAACTTCCACTATAGTTTTAAAAAAACTCGTTGATGAAAAGAAGGAAAATAGAAATCATGGACACAACGTTGAGGGATGGCGAACAAACCTCGGGCGTATCTTTTTCGGTATCAGAGAAATTAACCATTTCTCAGTTGCTGTTAGAAGAATTGAAAGTGGACAGGATTGAGGTTGCTTCAGCAAGGGTTTCGGAAGGAGAGTTGGGCGCTGTGAAAGCGATTGCCAAATGGGCGAGCGAGCGCAATTGTCTAGAAAAAATTGAAGTTTTAACGTTCGTTGACAAAGGTGTTTCTATCGATTGGATGATTCAAGCTGGCGTTAAAGTTCAAAACTTATTGACCAAAGGTTCGTTAAATCATCTTACCCATCAGCTTAAAAAAACGCCAGAACAGCATTTTGCAGAGATTGAAGAGAACATTAGTCTAGCTTTAGAAAACGGGATAAAAACCAATGTTTATTTAGAAGATTGGAGTAACGGGATGCGCCATTCGCAAGAATATGTTTTCCAATACCTTGATTTTTTAACGAAACAGCCGATAGAGCGGATTATGTTACCAGATACCTTAGGGATTTTGATTCCATCAGAAACTAGGGAGTTTGTAACTAAAGTAAAGGAAAGATATCCAAATACACATTTCGATTTCCACGGACATAATGATTATGATTTAGGGACTGCCAATGTGATGGAAGCTATCAAATCTAATGTGGATGGCTTACATTTGACGGTAAACGGAATGGGAGAAAGAGCTGGAAATGCTCCTTTAGCAAGCGTGATTGCAGTAATCAACGATTTTTTACCAGAGGTTAAAGTCGGCTTAAAAGAATCATCGCTCTATAAAGTGAGTAAGTTGGTCGAAACTTTTTCTGGTGTGCGAATTCCAGCCAACAAGCCAATTGTTGGTGAAAGTGTTTTTACGCAAACAGCGGGAATTCATGCCGATGGCGACAATAAAAAGAACCTCTATTTCAGCGATTTATTACCAGAAAGATTTGGTCGGAAGCGCTCTTACGCTTTAGGGAAAACATCAGGCAAAGCCAATATTGAAAAAAATCTGCAAGAGCTAGGTTTAAAACTGAATGATGCGGATTTAAAGAAAGTTACGCAAAGGGTAATTGAGCTTGGCGATTTAAAAGAAACCGTTACGCAGCATGATTTGCCATACATTATTTCTGATGTTTTGGCGAGTAGCGCTTATCAAGACAAGGTCAAGGTAGAGTCGTATTTGCTTTCTCATGCTTCTGGATTGAGACCTGCTGCTACTATTGCTGTAATGTTCGACGATATATTATATGAAGAACATGCACAAGGCGACGGTCAGTTTGATGCTTTTATGAATGCGTTGAACAAAATATATAAATCTCAAGGGAAAACGTTGCCTGCGTTAATTGATTATAGTGTTCGTATTGCGCCAGGAAGTAGTTCTGATGCACTTTGTGAAACCACGATCACTTGGAAAACAGAAAAAAAGACTTTCACAACAAGAGGTTTAGATTCTGACCAAACGGTTTGTGCGATAAAAGCGACAGAGAAAATGTTGAATATAATGGAAACGGAAGTGAAGGTGGCGGGACAAGTCGTTGCTTGGTCGGCTTAACGTACAAAGATATAAGTAGCAAGTATCAAGATGCTTTTTGTAGAGGCAACATATAAGTATTAAGATATTAGTATCAAGTATCAAGATGCTTTTTGGAGTGGCAACTCTTGGTAGCTCAATGTTCCATCAAGATAAAGCACATCGTCATGTTGATCCGCCAGCTGGCGGAGAAAACATCTCACAAATAGGTATTACATGGTATATGCAGACCTTGCTTATGAGATTTCTCGTACGTTGAATTTGATAGCTATCGTATGACGTGTAGAGATTAAAAAGATAATTTTAAAATTAAATGTAATAAAGTCTCGATACTTGATACTCAGTACTCGATACTAAATCAAATACTTAAAAAAATGAAATTAAACATTGCGCTTTTAGCGGGCGACGGAATTGGGCCTGAGGTAGTTAATCAGGCTGTAAAAGTGATAGATGCTATTGCTGTAAAATTTAACCACGAAATCAACTACACATCTGCACTTACTGGAGCTTGTGCTATTGATGATTGTGGCGAGCCTTACCCAGACTCTACCCACGAAGTTTGTTTGGCTGCAGATGCGGTGCTTTTCGGAGCGATCGGTCATCCAAAATATGACAACGATCCAAAAGCTACGGTTCGTCCGGAGCAAGGGTTATTGAAAATGCGCCAGAAACTGGGATTGTTTGCCAATGTACGTCCAACTTTCACTTTCCCATCTTTAATTGATAATTCTCCTTTAAAAAGAGAAAGAATTGAAGGAACAGATTTAATCATCTTACGTGAGTTGACCGGCGGAATTTACTTCGGCGAAAGAGGAAGAAAAGACAATGGCGATACCGCTTTTGACACTTGTACTTATACCAGGGCAGAAGTTCAACGTTTGGCTAAAATGGGTTTCGAAATTGCGATGACTCGTAGTAAAAAGCTTTGCTGTGTTGATAAAGCAAACGTTTTGGAAACCTCTCGTTTATGGAGAGAAACGGTTCAGGATATGGAAAAAGATTATCCAGAAGTTACTGTTTCTTACGAATTTGTTGATGCAGTTGCGATGCGTTTGGTACAATGGCCAAACACTTACGATGTATTGATTACCGAAAACCTTTTCGGCGATATTTTAACTGATGAGGCGTCTGTAATTTCTGGATCGATGGGCTTAATGCCATCTGCATCTAAAGGATTACACACTTCTTTATACGAACCAATTCACGGTTCATACCCACAAGCAAC
>JBBSTQ010000460.1:0-2975 GCA_038235745.1 Sphingobacteriales bacterium | reverse complement strand
AGGGTATTTTGGGTTTGTGGCGTAGCCAGCCTGTTTTAAGCCTTTAGACCAACCGACGTAATCATCCTTATCCAACTCAAATAAAAACGCGTAACGCTTGCGCTTTAAAAACTCGGAGTGATCTCTAAAACTTTCTTCAGGATTTTTATAAACCCTAAAGCAGTCATCTTTTTTGTCGTCATCTTTGTAATAGCCTTTGCCATTCCAATCGCTGGTGCATTTAATGCCGAAATGGTTGTTGGCATATTTAGCTAAATCACTTTTACCGATTCCTGATTCTAAAATCGCTTGCGCCATGGTCACACTTGCTGGAATGCCGTATCGGTTCATTTCTGAAATAGCGATTCCTTTAAACCTTTGGATATAAGTGGCAACGGTATAACTGGTATAGTTTCCTGAGGTTTGCTTATCGGCTGCTTTTTCTATTTGCTTATTTTGATAGTGCAATCCTTTTTTCGCTGTGCAAGAAGCTAATACAGAAAGCGTAAATATGGCAATTATCGATTTCTTCATCGTGATATTTTCAATTTTTGACCAATGCGGATAACAGTCGTTTTCAGTTGGTTTTTACGCATAATAGTTTTAACCGATGTGCGATTTTTCTTTGCAATTGCACCCAGTGTATCTCCTTTTTTAACCTTATAAATTTTATAAACAGTTACGGGTTCAATAGGGTCTATGTACCCTTCCGGGCGATTATCATACTCGTAAAGCTTATATTTTTTTATGGTAGCAATTACTTGCGATGCCCAAGTTCTACTTGCTGCATAACCGCCACGTTGAATTCCGAGAGCCCAATTTTTATAATCGTATTCGTTGTATTTTTCAAATAACAATCTAAATTTCGACCTATTTTGTAAAACACCGATAAAGTAGTCGTAAGAATCATCAACCTCATCAAACCCACGATACGCGGACCGAATTTTGGTACTGGTATTTGGGCCTTTTATCCCAAAATGGTTGTTCAAATAGCGAGCAATTTTACTAGTACCACTTGCCGACTCATGCATGGCGACTGCCAAAATGATACTTGCCGGCACATGATATTCGTTCATTAAAGCTACCGCTTTTTCTTGGTGCTCTTCTATATAACTGTGATTGACAGACTGCCCGAAAGCGTTTACATTAAAGAAGAGAAAGTAAATGAAACAGATTTTTTTTATCAAAACAAAAGGTTTATAAGAAAACGAAAACTGCAAGATATTATTTTTTTCTTACGATAAACAAACCATCTCTAAGTGGCAATATCAGTTTTTCAACACGATTGTCCGAAGCCACCATTTGGTTAAAAGTATGAATATTTGAAGTATCAGTATCGGTAGTTGGTGTTAAAACCTTACCGCTCCACAATACATTATCAGTAATAATTAAACCGCCGCTTCGCACTTTATCAAAAACCAAATGATAATAATTACCATTGTTTTTCTTATCAGCATCAATAAAAACAATGTCGAAAACTTCGTTTAAGGTTGGGATAATTTCCATGGCATTGCCAATCCGGTAATCTATTTTTGCATCGTAATCAGACGCTTCAAAATAACTGCGAACCCTTTCTTCTAGCTCTTCATTGATGTCTAACGTGATGATTTTACCCCCAGTAGCCAAACCTTCTGAAAAGCATAAAGTAGCATAACCGGTAAAAGTGCCTATTTCCAAAATACGTTTTGGAGTCATAATTTTTGAAAGCATGCTCAACATTCTTCCCTGCAAATGCCCAGAAAGCATTCTTGGCATCAGCACCTCAAGTTGCGTTTCACGCTCTATTTTTTTTAACAGTTCTGGTTCTGGGTCGCTAACAGAAAGCAAATAGTTATTCAGTTCATCCTGATTTAAACTCATCTGGCAAAGTTAAAAATTCGGTTCAAAAACCAACCGATAAGATTTATAGCCCCAGCTTTTCACAATTAGTTTTCAAAATGATACATTTGGAATTGACTACAGAGTTTAGCGAAATGTCATTATGTAATTTTTTTTATATCGATGCGTCATTTCGACGAAAGGAGAAATCACGCAAGCAAAGTGTGAATATAGTATGTGAGACCTATTTGTGAGATGTTTCACTATCGTTCAACATGACGATGTCTCTTGGAAATTTGCAAAGCTTTAAATTATTGATTTTACTAAAAATTGAAAAACATTAGACTTTCGGAAAGATTACAAATCCTCAAATACGTATTAAAGTGGTTTGCTTTAAGTATTCCTGTTGGCTTAGTGGTCGGGAGTATGGTAGCGCTTTTTATTTGGTTGTTGACCAGTGCCATATTCTTTCGGTTTTCTAATACTTACCTTCTTTATTTGTTGCCTTTTGCAGGGGTAGCCATCCATTTTATGTACAAATTATGGGGCAAATCATCCGAAAAAGGGAATAATTTAATTATGGATGAAATCCATCAGCCGGGCGGAGGAGTGCCTCCGCAAATGGGGCCGTTGGTATTACTGACCACCGTTATGACGCATCTTTTTGGCGGATCTGCCGGCAGGGAGGGAACTGCGGTACAAATTGGAGGGAGCATTGCGCAACTTTTAGCAAAATGGTTTAAGCTTTCGCCGAGTGATGTTAAAACTTTACTGCTGGCTGGTATTGCTGCCGGTTTTGGAGCTGTGTTTGGCACACCGCTAACAGGAGCAATTTTCGCGATTGAAGTTATCGCATTGGGAAAATTGAAATACGATGCCATTATTCCTTGCTTATTTGCTAGCATTATAGGCGACTTTACGGTTACAGCTTGGGGGTTAAGCCACACGCATTACCGCATTGACTTTGTTGAAAACAGTACTTTCTTTTTATCCGGCTTTTTGCATTGGGATGTGCTGTTGATATTAAAAATAATTGTCGCCTCTATTGCTTTTGGCTTGGTAAGCTATCTTTTTGCAACGTTGGTTTATCGAATCAAATCTATTTTTACCAGCATTTTTGAAACTACTTGGTTAATTCCGTTTTTTGGCGGTGTGGCAATTATATTGTTGACTTTTTT
>JBBSTQ010000459.1:0-2978 GCA_038235745.1 Sphingobacteriales bacterium | reverse complement strand
TGAAGCCCGCTTTAAACCAGATTATTTTGAATCCGTCTGATGCTTCGGTTAACCGTATTTTAGCTTTTTCTAAGTCGTTTTAACAAAAAAATTGAAAGCTAAATAGACTGTTCTTGATAAAAGGATGGTCTATTTTTGGTTAGCAACTTGTCATTTCGATCCGCCAGCTGGCGGAGAGAAATCTCACAAATGGGTAGTAAATACGTTGTTCTCTTTGCTTATTTAGATGATTTCAATATTCTTTTCTCATATTATTTGGGCGTCCCGATAGCTATCGGGATAACACGTGAGCAAAGCCATCCCTTTGGGACTTTCCACTATATCTTTTTTTGCTACTTGCAAAATGGCAAGAGCAAAAAAAGGATGTCGTTTTGCCAAAGGCATCCCTTTGGGACAATCGTTAGCGCAAAATTCTAGGTCGTGGAAGATTTCTATTTTAAAGAAGATCTTTATTGTGATAGAGTTTTCCACGCCGTCATGCTGACGACAGGAAGCATCTCACAACTAGGTAGCAAACTCTGAATTAAGCTCTCCAGTTTTTTCGAAAACACAATTTCATTTACCTTTGTAGTTTACCAATTTACACCGAAGCAAAAGAATCTAAAGTCAGATGAAAGCAGTAATCCAACGAGTAACAGAAGCAAAATGTGTAGTTGAAAATGAAATAACCGGCGAAATCAAAAACGGTTATCTGATTCTCTTAGGCATTTGCGCAGAAGATACCGACGAAGATTTAAAGTGGCTGGCTCAAAAAATCGTAACTCTTAGAGTTTTTAATGACGAAGCTGGTTTGATGAATAAGTCTTTGATGGATATTGATGGACACATTCTACTGATTTCCCAGTTTACTTTATTTGCCCAAACAAAAAAAGGCAACCGTCCGTCTTTTATTACTGCAGCAAAACCTGATATTGCAATTCCGCTTTACGAGAACATGATTTTACAGCTAGAAGCTTTGACTAGCAAGAAAGTAGCTACTGGGATTTTTGGAGCAGATATGAAAATCCATTTGGTAAATGACGGGCCAGTTACCATTACCATCGATACAAAAAACAAAGAATAAACATGACAATTGAAGAAGCACAAAAACTAGTTGATAAATGGATCAATACCACTGGCGTCCGTTATTTTAACGAATTAACCAATACTGCCATTTTAATGGAAGAAGTAGGGGAGGTTGCCCGAATAATGGCCAGGAAATACGGCGAACAATCTTACAAAAAATCTGATGAAGACGTAAACCTTGCCGATGAAATGGCAGATGTTCTTTTTGTGTTGATTTGCTTGGCCAACCAAACCGGAATTGATTTAACCGATGCGTTAAATAAAAATATGGATAAAAAATCTATTCGAGATGCTACAAGGCATAAGGACAACGAGAAGCTGAAGTAAATTCAAACTTATAGATCACTCACGCTGTCATCTTTACGATAGTGCCAAAGGCATCCCTGTGGGGGGAGGTCTCCAAGTTTCTTTCATTACCTTGGTTCAACGAAGGAATTAACGGGTTTATCGTAGTACCTCATCGAGATGGGGCAGATAAAGAGAGATTTAAGTTAAAGCTAAATCAATACTGTCTGCCTGCTGAAACTCACCGTGATCGTCCAACAAAAAGCTAACAGGTTTCTCTGGATTTTTAATAATCTCCAACAACAAAAACCCCCAACGTTTCCAGAAGTTTTCTACTACTTGTCCGTAAATTTTAAACTGCCAAATGTCAAAAACTGGCTTTGCATTCATCCCTTGCAATGGCATTGCTTCAATAAAGATTTGATCGTCGGTCGGGATCACATGATAATCTGGCAAGCGATTGAATAAATAGGCCGAATAAAAAAGTTTGGCGCAAAGTTCTTCAAACTGTATGGGGTGCAGTGTTTTACCTTCAATTTTCTTCCAGAGTTCGTCGTGGTATTTTTTGTTGGCACCGTTGTCCTGCAAGCAAATCAAAATCCCGAAGTCCTTCATCCGGAGAGAGAAACTAAGCGTATTAATTTCATCGCGGTAAGCAAACTCATTGTCTGCATTTTTAACAGGGCAAACGAACAGACTGTAAGGCTTAAAGTCTTCAAAAACTACATCTTTGTTTACTTTTTGTAACATACTATGCAACATCCCAAACTTATGAATTAAGCCTTGCGACATGTTAAAGCCTTCGGCATAAGTGTTTTGTTGTTTAATGGCGACTTGTATTTCTTTAAAAATTACGCCATAAACGGTTTTTGCAACCCATAAAAAAAGGAGATCTTCATCTAGGTTTTTCACAGCGTGGTAACCAGTTTCAAAAGTCTGCTGAATCGTAGTCTCTAATTCTGCTAATTTCTCTCGAACGGTATCGCTACATGGAAAAATTAAATCGGCATAGCTCAACATGCTTTCATCCAGCATTTTAAAAGGCATGTCTTTCAATTGGTAGCTTTCGGTAAGCCAATTGGCAAAAACCGGTAAAGATGGATGACCTTTCGGTAAAACTTCGCCACTTAAAAAGCAGTGCGAATTATCAAATGTCATTTTTTTGAAAGGATGATACAATTGTGCCGGCATGGCGCAAAAATACAAATGCAAATTAGAATTGAGTGGGTTGAGTCCAAAAGATTTCACTTTGGAAATTACCGAATTAGTGTGGACGTTAAAAAATCCTTAGGTTCTTCGCAATTGCTGGTTCAGCCTCTAGAACCTAACAGATTTCTCCTCGTACCTCGTCGAAATGACGCGGTACAGAAAAAAAACAACTAACTAGTTATACCTCCTATAAAAACTACTTACCCTTTGTGTTAGCTGGTCATAAATGGGTCTTGTGAAAGCTAAAAACAACTCTTGTGGTGCAGGCGGACGGCTTTCTCTCCTATTCAACAAAGCTTTGTCGTTATCTGTGAGCGCTCGTTCGTCTCCGCGATAAGCGCCCCAAGTATCTATCCAAACGTAAGTGCCGGGCATTTTTTCTTGGTTGATGACTTTATTAGTTGCAAGATCAATAATTC
>JBBSTQ010000458.1:0-2978 GCA_038235745.1 Sphingobacteriales bacterium | reverse complement strand
GAAAAATATCTGAAAGAGTTTGTTCTCAAGCAGTTCAAGAAAAAGGACTTATACCTAACTGAGTTGAACTATGAGTTCATTACTCATTTTGAATTTTTTTTAAGGAAACACCAGCCAGTTGATCATCAAAAAGGGATGACCAATAACGGTGTAATGAAACATTTGGAGCGGTTTCGTAAAGTCATCAGGTTAGGTGTAAAAATGGAGTGGTTAGATAAAGACCCTTTTGTGATGTTCAAATTAAAATTCAACAAAGTAGAGCGTGGTTTTCTAACAAAGGAGGAGCTGTTTGCAATTGAGGATAAAGAAATCAACATCCCACGAATTCAATTTGCTAGAGATATTTTTGTATTTAGTTGCTATACCGGAATGGCTTACATTGACGTAATGCAATTGACTCCACATAATGTTATAAAAGGTATCGACGGAAACCAATGGATTAAAACGCTTCGCGAAAAAACCGATACAGCCGTAAATGTTCCGCTACTACCTAAAGCATTAACCATCGTAGAACAATACAAAAACCATCCACGGTCTGTCGCCCATGGTACACTCTTCCCGGGGATTTCAAACCAAAAACTCAACAGCTACCTCAAAGAGATTGGCGATATATGTGGTATCCACAAAAATCTCACTTTTCATTTAGCTCGCCATACTTTCGCAACCGCGGTTACCCTTTCCAATGGCGTACCTATCGAAACGGTAAGCAAAATGCTTGGGCATACATCCATAAGAACCACGCAGATTTACGCAAAGGTGGTAGAACACAAGGTAAGCTTTGACATGGATGTCCTTAAGAACAAACTGGAAAACGATAAACACGAGATTTTAAGGAGGGCATTATAATGAAAGAGTTGAAAACAGATAAATTGTTTAATGCGGTTAGAAGCCTAATTGAAGAATCAAGAAGTTCAATTGCTAGACAGGTTAATACGGTTATGGTATTCACTTACTATCATATAGGTAAAATGATTGTTGAGGATGAACAAGACGGTGCGGAAACGGCCGAATATTCTGGACAAACGCTAAAACTATTGAGTAGTTTGCTTACAAAGGAGTACGGAAAAGGTTTTTCCGTAGATAACCTAGAAAAATTCAGGAAATTCTATCTCGTTTACCAACCACAGATTTCCGAATCAATGATTCGGAAATCTGATAACTTGTCACTAAGCGATTTTCAGAATATTTTTAAATTGAGTTGGACGCATTATTTCCATCTTCTAAAAGTGAAAGATGAAAACGAGAGAGGATTTTACGAAGTGCAGACTTCCGAAAATAATTGGTCTGTCAGAGAAATGCAAAGACAAATGAATTCTTCTTTGTACGAACGCATTGCATTGAGCAAAGACCACAATGAAATAATAAGGCGTTCACAAAAGAATGAGATTTCCGAGAAACGAATAGATACATTAAAGTCGCCCTATGTTCTAGAGTTTTTAAATCTGAGAGAAGATATTCATTACTCAGAAAATGACTTGGAGAAAGCCATCATTGATAAACTTGAACAGTTTATGCTGGAACTAGGCAAGGGCTTTTTATTTGAGAGCCGTCAGAAGAGGATAACTTTAGACGGAGACCATTATTATATAGATCTTTCCTTTTATAATCGCTTATTAAAATGTTTCGTACTGATAGATTTAAAAATCGGGAAGCTGACTCATCAGGATATTGGACAGATGCAGATGTATGTGAATTACCACGATCGAAAATTAAAATCTGAAGATGAAAATCCGACTATTGGCATTATTCTCTGCAAACAGGAAAGTAAAGCTGTTGTTGAATTTACACTGCCCGAAAATAACAAGCAGATTTTTGCAAGAGAGTACAAACTCTATTTACCAAGTAAAGAAGATCTGAAAAAACAACTTTTTTAAAACGTTCTCTTCCAAAATAAAAGTTTGACGTTTTTGGTTGAGAGCAGTGAATTACTTGTAATGGTTAAAGATGTTTTATAATATTTCTTTGGGCGTTTACACACGCTTTCCGCTGTATCTTTTTTTGCAAATGCAATCCGCCTAAGGCAAAAAAAGGATGCCGCTTCAATCGTTAACGCAAAACATTTATCAAGAATTATAAAAAAATCAGCGAATTGCTTTCCGAAAAATCATTCAATTTCCAAAATAAAAACTTCACAACTTAGGTTGAGGTTGTGAAGTTTCTATTTTCATTCTCCCCTCTTTTGTTGCTGTACAAACATTTAAGTTATGACAGCAATTAGCAAAGAACGTAAAGGAGTAAGATCCCTAATTCCTACCACAGATCAAATCATCACTCAAGGTGATTTAGTGGATTTCAAAAACGAAATACTCATAGAATTCAAACGCATCATTAAGGAAAGCATGGGAGAACCAGGTAAGCGTTGGTTAAAATCCTGTGAGGTAAAAAAGCTGCTCGGAATTTCACATGGATTTCTGCAAACATTAAGAGATAAAGGCACTTTTCCTTTTTACCAAATCGGCGGTTCTATCTACTATGATTTTGAAGATATCAGCCAGATGATGGCTTCCAAAAAATCAGATACTGGCACAAGTCTCAAGCTTCATAATTAACTAGTGAAGGCGTTACAAAATCACGAGCCGACCATTCTGGAAGTTCAGATTTATTTCGATCAGAAAGGATTTGAAAAGGAAGATGCATTGGCGTTTTTTACCTACTTCAAAAAAAGGAAATGGTTGAACTTAAAAGGTAAACCGATAAAAAACTGGAGAGCAAAAGCAACCGAACGAATGTGGTTAAAACAAAGAGACAATCCTTATTTGAGAAGTAAAGCAAAACTGTTATTTAACTGATGACCCTGATTTCTTGTGGAGGTGTACGGTCTTGTTTCAGCAGTCCGAGCAAGATGTACGTTTGTCTGACAAACGGATCTTGCCCTTCCTTCCGAAGTCAGTCGGGTCATTAAAAAATCCTCCAAAGTCGGATTTTAAAGAGAAATAAAAATGAAAGAGAAAACTGAAAATCGAGTCATCCGTGTTACG
>JBBSTQ010000457.1:0-2984 GCA_038235745.1 Sphingobacteriales bacterium | reverse complement strand
TCTCGTCTTACTCCGCCCCACAATCCGATCAGGAAATAAAGTGGCAAAAGCATCAACTCATAAAAAATATAAAAAAGAAATAAATCTAAAGAGCAGAAAACACCAATAACTGCCGTATTCAACAAAAGAAACAGTGCAAAATAGCCTTTCAAATTGGTTTTGATTTCCCAAGACGAGATTGTTGCCACCAGCATTACTAAAGCCGAAAGCCAAATTAAACCGATAGAAAAACCATCAACACCTAGTAGATAATCAATTTGTAAAGTGCCGAACTGCCCAACGTCTAAACGAATCCATTCAATGTTTTCCAGCCATTGGTACTGTGAAAGCTGGTTTACTCCCGCAAACGCATCCCCAGTTTTAAACTGATAAAATAGGTAGCTGGAAATTACCAGTTGCACAAAGCAAACGCCCAATGAAATGTATTTATACCAGCTGTTCAGCTTTTTAGGTAGCATTAAAACAACTACGCCAAACAGTAAAGGCAAGAATATAAGGATTGATAATAAACCCATTAGATTATAACTTTATAAATCATAAAACTTAAAAATATAAGCAACATCCACACAAAATAGTGCTGTAGTTTGCCGCTTTGCATCGATCGAAACCAAACGCCCATACGCGTTACTACAACTGCAAAACTGTTTACAAATCCATCAATAATATGCCTATCAAAGCGATCTGCTATTTTTGAAAGTGATAAAGTAGCTTTCGCCGATAAGTGAACTGCACCGTCAATAATCTTGGTGTCAAACCAGAAAGCAGTTTTTGCTTTCCAGAGAATTAGATTGATCAACTTTTTATCGTACAATACATTAAAATACCATTGATTATAGGAAAATTGGTAATACCACGACTTATAATTATTAAACAAAACCTTGTTTTTAGCATAGATGAAATAAGTCGCTCCAATTAGAACCAAACTTAACGCATTGATGTAAATAGGAACAAACAAATGCAACAAACCTTCTGAATGAGGTTTAGCATTAAAAGCATGGTGCAACCAAGAACTTTCTAGACTGAAAGGATTCAGCGCAAACGGCAACGCAAAACAGAAAATTGCCAAAATAACTGTCGGGATTTTCATCCAAAGATTTGGATCGCTTAAATGCAGGTCTTGTAGTTTTTTATTGATTACGAAGGGCAGTTTGAAATCGCCAAAAAATGTTTTGAAAATCACTCGAAAAATATAGAAAACGGTAAGCCATGAAGTAATGGAAATAACTACGGGAAATAACCAAAAAATTCCGCCTCGATCACTTGCCCATTCGAAAACGCTAATTAAAATGGCATCTTTAGACAGGTAGCCAGAGGTAAACGGCAAACCAGACAACGCCAATGCAGCGATGATAAACACGATTGTTGTAACCGGCATCAGCTTGGCTAAACCGCCCATATTGCGCATATCTTGCTCATCGAACTTTGAATCACTGTGCTTTTTGATGTGGTGCAATTGATGGATAACCATCCCGGCGGCCAAAAACAGCAAACATTTAAAAAACGCGTGTGTGGTTAAATGGAAAATTGCAGCTGCGTTATCTTTAACACCGACGGCCAAAACCATAAAACCCAATTGCGAAATGGTAGAAAAAGCCAACACTTTTTTAATGTCGTTTTGTGTGAGAGCGATGGTTGCAGCCATAAAAGCAGTGAACAGACCTATAGAAGCCATGGCACTTAAAACCACATCATTAAATAAAGGCGAAACTCTTAACAGTAAAAACACGCCGGCTGCTACCATAGTTGCAGCGTGGATTAATGAAGAAACGGCTGTTGGACCTTGCATAGCATCGGGCAACCATGAGTGTAATGGGAACTGTGCGGATTTTGCGCAAGCGCCAATTAAGAAGCAGAAACCTGCAATAGTCAACCAGTAACTCGGCATCGTAGTAAAGGGTGTTACCCAGTTTTCACCTTGAATAAACGAAGAATTGATTAATCCTTTTGCACCAAAAAGCGCTTCAATATCTAAGGTGCGGAACTGCGAAAGTAAGATCATTAAACCGATGAGGAAACCCACGTCGCCTACTCTGTTCATGATAAATGCTTTTTTATTAGCCTGCACAGCTTTCTTTTTTGTAAACCAAAAACCGATTAAGAGATAAGACGCAAAACCAACCAACTCCCAAAAAGCGTAGAGTATAAACAGGTTATCTGCAATGACCACGCAAAGCATGGAAAAACAGAACAAACTGAGGTAAGCGAAATATCTATGCTTTAATGATTCTTGTTGGATGTATTCAACTGAATAAATATGAACCAAAAGTGCCACAAACGACACTAACAGCATCATGATTACGCTTAAATCATTCAGCAAAATACCAATGTTAATATTTACGTTGCCTAACTTTATCCAAGAGAAAGCGAAATGGAAAGTTTGCTTTTGCCAAACGCTTAAAAACAGAATTGCAGAAAAAATGAGGGAAACTGAAATACTGAGAATGCCAAACGTAGAAGCTAACTTTTTAAAAATGAGCGAGAAGATGAATGCCAAAAACGGAGCTGTGATAGCCGTTAAGGCAAAACACAATAGCTGATAGTTTGTAAATGCTACGTCCATTAACCTCTTAAGCTTTTAGTTTGACTAGGATCAATTGTTTGTGCTCGTTTATAAAGATTCATGATAATAACCAAAGCTACCGCAACTGCAGCAGCCGCTAAAACGATGATGAACAGTCCGAATATTTGTCCAGTATTATCTATTTTATCGTATTTTCCAAAAGCAACCATATTTAAAATGGAGGCGTTAATCATCAGCTCAATTCCCATTAAAATTTGAATGGCATTTTTACGAGTAACGACCGCAAACAATCCTAAAGAGAATAAGACCGCACCAATTAACAAGAAATGTTGCAATGGAATCATAACACTTTTGGCTCCTTTCTTGCAATTTGTGCCGCACCAATCAAAGCCATCATCAATAAAATTGAGATCATTTCTAGAGGCAACAAATATCTGCTCATTAGGTTTACACCAATGTTTCT
>JBBSTQ010000456.1:0-2986 GCA_038235745.1 Sphingobacteriales bacterium | reverse complement strand
TTTTTCTGAAGAAGTCGTAATTTTCATCCTGCTAGAGATTTTGACTGAATTTAGTCGAAATTTTGGAAAGAAAAAAGTCCTTGGAAACTATTTCCATCGACTTTTTCTCTTTCCTTTTCAGCTAGCTTGCGGATTTAAGGCCTTTGTAGAAAAATTTAAAGGAGTTGGTGGACAATTATAAGATCAATAAAGTAATTTTTAGATTTATCATTACCCGCTTACGGTTGACTTTAGAAAATATGAAACGAAATAGAGTAAGTTTTATCTGTAAAGCAGTGATGTAATTGCCAATAAATATTAAGATGATGTTGAATAATTGACAGCCGGAACGAGCTTGTAGCTCGTTCCAAAAATATAAATTTTACAGCAATACCTTAGTGCGATTGATTATAGCGGTAGTAAAGGAGTTTTAGAAATGGACTTTGTGGGAAAAACAAATGAACGAGCTTCAAGCTCGCACAAGCGGGTTAATAAACTTCGCTATCCTCAAAAAAATATTTAATGACTAATGAACTATTTCCCAACACAAGCCTAATGCATAATGAACTCCCTCCACTAATGAACTAAATCATTCATACCTTAACGCATCAACCGGATCCAATTTAGACGCTTTTGAGGCCGGAATAATTCCAGAAGCTAAGCCAGTACCAATACAAGCCACCAGTCCAATGAAAATCCACAACCACGGAATCAAAAAAGAAGCACCCATAGCTATTGCCAATAAGTTACCCATCACAATCCCTAAAAATATACCTACGCCACCGCCGATCAGGCAAATAACTATCGCTTCGTATAAAAATTGCTTACGTATTAAAGAAGGATTAGCGCCGATGGCTTTACGGATGCCGATTTCACGGGTTCTTTCGGTTACTGAAACCATCATGATATTCATAAGAGCTATTGCAGCACCAATTAATGTAATTAAGCCAATCGCAATGCCGGCAATCTGAACAAACTTTAAATTGTCAATCAAGGTCTCTGCAATTGCATCACTTTTACTGATTTCAAAGTTGCTTTCTTCCTGAACTGGCAAGTCTCTAACTTTTCGCATCAAAGCCGTAGCTTCTCCCGATGCGTAATCCAGTAATGTAGGATCAGTTACCATAACAGAAACGGTATAAGTTGGGTTATTGCTGGTCATAATTTGGCGACCTCTAATAATGGGAATCACGCAAACTTTATCGCCTCCAAAACCCATGCTAGAGCCTTTTGCTTCAAAAACTCCAATCACTCTAAATTTATTGGAACCAATTGTAATTACTTTATCAACAGCGTCCTCAGTCGCAAAAAACTTCTTTTTGAGTTCATCCCCAATAATTACTACGCTTGCGCCAAATTCCATTTCACTGTTAGAAAAGTTACGACCTTTTGCAATTTTATAACCTCCCGTAGAAACGTAAGCAGCATCTGCCCCTAACACCGAAATATTAGGATTGGTTTTTTCACTTTTAAACTTTACGGTAGCAGCAAAAGACGCAAAGGTATTCACAGAAACAATGGCAGGGACACTAAACCGCTGTTTGAAATCCATGGCTTGGCGGTAAGTAATTGCAGGCCAACGTTTGGGGCGACTGCCGTTCCCGCCAATTCTGATTCCCGTTCCACGATTACGGATGGTAAACGAGTTGGCGCCCATACTTGCGAACGTATTGTTGAGTGAGCCTTTAATCGCATCAATAGAAGTTAAAATGCCCACCAAAGCCATCAAGCCAATAGCTATGATTAAGGCGGTTAAAAAAGTCCTTAACTTATTACTTTTGATGGATTGCAGTGCAACTTTAACGATTTCGATATTGTCCATGTGACGGATTTGAAGGCAAATTAAAAAAATCTATTTGATAGACAGTTGAACGGTGGATTTTGTTACAAAACCTACTTAATTGATCTTGATGTCGGTAAGTCCTTTATAGCTTATTCCTTTCTACAAAAGAGCCTTTCCCTAATAAAAATTCAATCGCTCTCTCACGCCGATGATGTGAATTTCTGCACTTAACTCGTTCATGTATTATCCTCTCTCATTTATTTTCGATGTAAATAAATCCAACGCTACCCGATTCAAAAACAGTTTCTATTCGTTTGTAATCGCCAACTTCATATTTATCAGCTACTAAAATTTCTTGTTCGGTAACCTCAAATAATACGCCTTCCACTTTGTCTTGATCGGTTCCGCTGAAGCTGATAATTGGATGAAATTTTTCGCCACTTTTTCTCAGCACTTCTGCATCTGTTATTTCTACAAAGTCTAGTTTGTAATTCGGTAAACTATCTTTTTCTCCGGTTAATAACCGGCTAAAGGTTTCTAGCTGTACCTGTTCTTTTTGTAAAGTTCCGTAAGAAAAAAGTAAGGACATAATTAAATTCTAAGATTAAAAAATCCTGGTTGGTTTAAGAGCGATTAAACATTTTTATCGTCAATCATTTTAAAAAACTGCTCTCTAAAAGTATCGCCCACAGGAATAATTTTATCGCCAATGCTGATGCGACTACGTTCAATGCTTTCAATTTTATCCAATGCAACAATATAAGATTTGTGCACTCGCACAAAAAGATGGTTAGGCAAAGCTTCGTCAATTTTTTTCATGCTTTGCAAAGTAATCACGCGTTCTGTTTTGGTGTAAATAGAAATGTAGTCCTTTAAACCTTCAATAAACAGGATATCATCTAAATATATCTTCTGGATTTTGTACTCCGTTTTCACAAAGATAAAATCGTGGGTAAAACTAACGGTAGCTGGCGCAATGTCGGCTAACGGTAAAGGCTGAGACGGGATGTTGCACAACACATTTTGAGCTTTTTCCGCTGCTTTGTAAAATCGTTCGAACGCAATCGGTTTTAGCAGATAATCCACCACATTATGCTCGTAACCGTCTAAAGCATATTCTGGATAGGCAGTGGTTAAAATCACTTTACATTTATTGTTAGCGATTTTTAAGAATTGGATTCCGGTTAATTCAGGCATCTGCACATCCAAAAAAACCAAATCAAT
>JBBSTQ010000455.1:0-3001 GCA_038235745.1 Sphingobacteriales bacterium | reverse complement strand
GTTTTAGAAATTGAAGAACTAATAGGAGCGCTGGATTTAAGTAAACCGGAAAACACTCGCAACAAAGCCATGTTGGAAACACTGTACAGTTCTGGCTTACGCGTAAGTGAACTGATTGGTTTGCAATTGTCCAACTTTTACCCAGATGATGAATTTATAAAAATCACTGGAAAAGGAAGTAAAGAACGTCTGGTGCCAATTGGAAACATTGCCATAAAAAACATTGAAATTTACAGAGATACAGTAAGAAATAAGCTGGAAATTGTAAAAGGCAATGAAGATTTTGTTTTTTTGAATAGGAGAGGAAGCAAACTTAGTCGCACCAGTGTTTTTACTTTGATTAAAGATTTGGCGCTAAAAATCGGATTGCAAAAAGATATTAGCCCGCATACTTTCAGGCACTCTTTTGCTACGCATTTGATTGAAGGGGGTGCAGATTTAAGGGCAGTGCAGGAAATGCTGGGGCATGAAAGCATTACCACCACAGAAATTTACACGCATTTAGATCGGGATTTTTTGAAGCAGACCATTCGGGATTTTCATCCGAGGAGTTGAGGGCTGGTATTAATTTTAGAGGTATCGTAATGCTGGTCGCTAGTGAAATATATCACAATCAGGTTTTTATCGCTATAAATTCGTCATTTTTTACCACAGAGAGCGCAGAGTTCACAGAGCCACGTCGTCATGTTGAGTGACAACAAAACATCTCACAAATAGGTGTCAAGTTCTACAACTAGACATTGCATGTGAGATTTCTCGTACCTCGAAATGACGAGGAGTAGATGAAAATCACAACATAAAAAAAATAAATATTTGAATACGTGTTAGATAATCTTGCATTTTGCCATCCTAAAATTATCATTTAAATCTTTCAACAGCTCCACGCTAAATCCTTTCCCCTCAATCAAAGCTTCAGTTTCTTGAGGCAAATTTTGGTTAATTTCAAAATACAAAGTTCCACTTGGTTTTAAGTTGGTCAACGCAAAATCAGCTATTCTATCGTAGAAAATCAAAGCATCGTCGTCATCAACAAAAAGCGCTATATGAGGTTCGTTATCCAAAACCAAATCCTCCATTTCTGCTTTCTCTTTTTTAGCGATGTACGGCGGGTTACTTACAATTACATCGTATTGAGGATAGTTGCTCGATATTAAATTCAAAGCATCATCATTAAAAAAAGTTATCTCAGTTCCGTTTTTTTGAGCGTTTTTTTCGGCAATAGCTAAGGCATCCAAACTTAAATCCATCGCACTTAAATTTGCCAATGGCAATTTATGCTTTAATGCAATGGCAATACATCCGCTTCCGGTGCCTATATCCAAAACATCAACAGCTTTGTTTTTCTGTTCTGTGATAATCAAGTGGACCAACTCTTCGGTTTCTGGTCGCGGAATTAAAACATCTTTAGAAACCAAAAACTGTAAACCGTAAAAGTCGGCTTTCCCTAAAACATGTTGTATAGGTTTTAACGTTTTGAGCTGATTAGTAGAATCATAAAAAACAGCTTCTTCCTCTGCATTTAAACTTAGCTCATCTAGCTCAATACGGTTAAATTCTAGCGTTTTAATATTCGCAATAAGCAGTTTAAAAATTATATCTAACTCATCAGTATTGTAAATATGAGCGAGTTCTATTTTAAATTTTCTTTTATAATCCATCCAAATTCAATGCTTTTCAAAGTTATGAAATCAAACTGTACGGCAATTGATTAAATGCCGATAAAATTTACATCATTTCGCCAGCTAAATAAGGCTACGTTAAACGGATTGTTAACTTTGTATTGTGCAACACGAAAAATTTATCAAAAGGGCTTTGGAACTCGCAAAGCTTGGCTTAGGTTCTGTTAGTCCGAACCCAATGGTTGGGGCTGTAATTGTTCATGAAGATTTAATCATTAGCGAAGGCTACCACCAAAAATACGGAGAAGCGCATGCAGAGGTAAATGCGATAAACCAAGTTTTAGCTAATTTTGAAAACGGTAGTGAACTTCTTAAATCAGCGACGATTTACGTTACATTGGAGCCTTGCGCACATTTTGGCAAAACACCCCCCTGTGCAGATTTGATAATTAAACATGAAATCCCCAATGTGGTAATTGGCTGTTTAGACCCGTTTGATAGCGTTAATGGCAAGGGAGCGGAACGTTTAAAACTAGCAGGAATAGATGTTACTATTGGCGTTTTAGAAAAAGAATGCTTGGAATTGAATAAGCGTTTTATCACAAAAGTAAAAAAGCAAAGGCCATATATTATTTTGAAATGGGCACAAACGCAAGATGCTTTTTTTTCGCCCCAAGACGGAACACAAAGATGGATCAGCAATGATTTTGCAAAGCAATTGGTACACCAGTGGCGGAGCGAAGAGGATTGTGTTTTAGTGGGTAAGCGGACAGCTTTGGCGGATAACCCGCAGTTAAATGTTAGGTTAGTGAACGGTAGAAATCCGCTAAGAGCCGTGGTGGATAAAAACCTGGAGTTGCCCGCGAGCCATAATATACTTGATAATAGCATTAAGACTTTTGTTTTTAACCACAAAAAGACCGCAGTTGAAGGCAATACTTACTATGTAGAGGTAGAGGATTTTGAACATTTGCTGCCTCAATACATTTTATACCAGCTTTATTTGCAAGATGTGCAGTCGTTAATTATTGAAGGTGGCGCAAAAACCCTGCAATGCTTTATAGATGCCAATCTTTGGGATGAGGCTCGAATTTTTACCGCTCCTGAATTTTGGGGCGAAGGCGTTAAAGCGCCGCTCATTAAAGGCGAAACGGTTGAAACTGTAAAAATTGGCTCGAATCAGTTGCATGTTTTAAAGCCATAATTTAATCTCTCATTGCTTGTATTATTGCGTTATTTTTAGCGTAAAACACTAATAAATAGATGCTCAAGAGATTTATTTAGGCATCCAAATCCAAGTTGATTTACAAATATAAAATGCTGTTTAGCGATACTTACCAAACAATTTCAAGTAAAAGCGAGGGTGTTTTCAAAGATAAAGG
>JBBSTQ010000454.1:0-3009 GCA_038235745.1 Sphingobacteriales bacterium | reverse complement strand
GGAGTTGGCTACCGCTTGCGGCAAAGGTTTAACATGTGGCGCCCAAGTTAATACAACTTTAGGTTTTACTGATTTCTTGAGTTCTTCAATCGTAATTAAATCGGCCAAACTTTGTAAAGGATGGCGTGTTGCCGACTCTAAGCTGACAACCGGCACTCCGCTAAATTTTACGAATTTATTGAAAATAGTTTCTGCATAATCGTCATCACGATCTACCAAACCTGGGAATGCTCTAAAACCAATAATATCGCAATACTGACCCATTACACCGGCAGCCTCACGGATATGCTCCACAGTTGTACCGTTCATAATTACACCATCCTGCGTTTCCAAAGCCCAACCTTCTTTATCCAAATTCATCACAATTACCTGCATTCCCAAGTTCATGCCCGCCTTTTGAGTACTTAAACGCGTCCGCAAGCTTGGGTTTAAAAAGATTAAGCCTAGGGTTTTGTGCTTACCCAATTGCTCATCTACAAAAGGCTTTTTCTTTGAAGAAATCGCATCGGAAACTAGTTGTTGAATATCGGTTACGTCGTTAACGGAGGAAAAGAGTTTCATTGTTCTAAGGTTAATTAAAAATAGGTTGTTGTCTGTTATCCCAAAAGAAGACTAAAAGGATATGATGTTCAAAAACTTCATAAAAAAAAGACGTGTATTTAGACACTACCGCTTTTCTAACATTTTTTAATGAAGATT
This sequence comes from Sphingobacteriales bacterium, assembly GCA_038235745.1. Taxonomy (GTDB): domain Bacteria; phylum Bacteroidota; class Bacteroidia; order Sphingobacteriales; family Sphingobacteriaceae; genus Pseudopedobacter. The sequence continues at coordinate 2,310 of JBBSTQ010000454.1, read as the reverse complement.
CTTGAAAGGAAAAAGGATGTATTGAGATTTGATTCAATGTTCTTGAAACTTGCGCTCTTAATTTTTCTGCAATTTGGAAAGCGCATTGGTTGAGTACAAAATCATAAACAGCGTCAAAAGTAATCTCGGCAGTATGTGACCAACGGACTTCCAAACTCATGACTCGTACTTCTTCATCACTTCTTGAGTAGATTTTGTTAAACCTAAACGTCCGTCTTGCTGACCTTTTTGAATGCCGTCTATCACATGTTGAGGCAAAATATTAGCATTGTCCAAAAGTTCATGATAATCCTCCAAGCTCATTTGAACTGCAGTCTTATTGCCCTTTTCGTCGACTAAATACTTTACGGTCATAAACAAATATAAAAAAAATGTAGCTATACTTCCTTACTAAAAGCTTCCAAGAATCTATCGGCATGTGCCATAGACAAATTTAAGGCTGGTAAAAGTCTAATCACATTCGGATTAGCCGCACCTGTAAATATATGGTGTTTAAAAAGTAATTCATTTTTGACATGACTTAATTCGGCTGGCAAATCTATCCCAATCATTAATCCTCTTCCTCTTACCTCAGTAATTTTATCAAATTTCTTTAATTCCGAAATTAAATAATCTCCAACTTTTGTGGCATTGCTCATCAAATCATCCTGTTCTATCACTTCTAAAACTGCCAATGCTGCGGTACAAGCTAAGTGGTTTCCGCCGAAAGTTGTACCCAACATTCCATGCCAAGGTATCAATTTCGGGCTAATGCTGATTGCCCCAATTGGAAAGCCGTTGCCCATCCCTTTCGCCATCGGATAAATGTCTGCTTCAACACCAGCAAAATCTGACGAATAAAACTTTCCACTTCTACCGTACCCGCACTGTACAGAATCGGATATAAAATAAGCACCATGCTGATCACACAAAGAACGAATTACTTGTAAAAACTCTTCGCTTGCCACTCTAATTCCGCCCACGCCCTGGATTCCTTCAATAATTACTGCGCAAATTTCTTCTCCTTCGTCTTCAAAAACTGCTTTTAACGCATTTACATCATTAAAAGGAAGAACAATAGAATTTGGATTTTGATTAACAGGAGCAACAATTTTAGGATTATCCGTTACAGAAACCGCTAAAGAAGTCCGTCCGTGAAAACCTTTAGTAAACGAAATTATCTTCTTTCTTCCGTTCGCAAACGAAGCCAGTTTTAACGCATTCTCATTAGCTTCTGCGCCTGAATTACATAAAAACAATTGATAATCGTCTCTACCAGAAACCTGACCTAATTTCTCAGCCAATTCAACTTGTAAAGGAATTTCAATAGAATTGGAGTAAAAGCCAATCTGGTTTAACTGATCTGTTAATCGCTTTACATAATGCGGATGCGTGTGTCCGATAGAAATCACGGCATGACCGCCATATAAATCTAAATATTCTTGCCCTTTACTATCCCAAACCAAACTCCCTTGGCCTTTTATAATATTTATATTATTGATTGGATATACGTCGAATAGTTTCATGGTTCGTTAGGTTGTAGGTTTTAAGTGGTAAGTTTTAAGTACCGATCGTAATTGATTTGATTTGTGGTTTTTTAAGTTGTAGGTTTTAAGTGGTAAGTGTTAAGTACCGAGCGTTATTGGTTTGATTTGTGGTTTCTTAAGTTGTAGGTTATAAGTGTTAAGTTTTAAGTAACTGTCGTTGACCTACTGATTTGTAATTTCATTGTTTAGCTCTAACTTTTTGAATAAATACAATTAGCATCGCCTTTATCTCATTAATTAGCTTATTTAAGGTCTCGTAATCTTCTATTGATAAATAGCCTAAATCCTTTGAGAGCAGAATGAAATACTCGGTTTCATTTGCAGAGCCTAAGGATATATTTTAAAATTTGGCAAAATCATTTGCTGTATTTTTCCCACATCCTTCGGCAATATTGGCTGGAATAGATGATGAAGCTCGTCTAAGCTGACTAGTCAAAGCATAAATCTCATCTTTAGGGAAGCTTTTTGTTGAAGAGTAAACTTTCAGCGTTAACTCATGCGATTTACTCCAAACTCCTAAATCTTTGTAATTCTGCATAGTTTAAAACTTACCACTTATAACTTATAACCTATAACTTTCAACTCTTAAAAATAAGACGCTTTCAATCTCAACCCCACCTTCTCATCCAGTCCAAACATCAAATTCATGTTTTGTACTGCTTGTCCTGATGCTCCTTTTAATAAATTATCTGTTATGGATAAAATCAATAATTTACTGCCGTGTTTCTCTAAATGGATTAAGCATTTATTGGTGTTAACCACTTGCTTCAAATCAATGTTCGCT
>JBBSTQ010000453.1:0-3017 GCA_038235745.1 Sphingobacteriales bacterium | reverse complement strand
TACCTTCGTCTTTATCAAAATAGCTGTTGTAACCATTGCTTGCGGGGTAAACTAAAAAGTGAAGGATAATAAAAACCAGTACGGCATTAGTATTGTTAACAATTGGTACGTTAGCCAACGCAAAGAGAAAAACCGGCAACAGCAATAGAGAAAAGGGTAAACGCAGGTGTAATAAAACGCTCCTAAATTGTTTGTTCATCAAAAATTAATTATTTATAAAAATAGAAAAATAGATTAAATGAGGAGCAGCATTTCCGCAATTGGCACCAGTAACCCTTCCAATAAATTTTCGCAGGAGCAAATTTTCAAGTTTATGAAAGATGCACACCAGCTTGATGAACGGAATGCTCGAAGGTTGCACAAGCTTTATCAGGTTTCGGGAATTGCACATCGGTATTCTGTTCTAAACGATTTTGGCGCCCCAAAAGGAGAATATGATTTCTTCGGGAATAATGATGGCCTGGAACCCTTTCCTACAACTGCCGAACGTGGCGTTGTTTTTCAAATAAATGCGCTCAATTTATGCCTTTCGGCGATTGATGATTGCTTAACCAAGCTGACTAATTTCGATGTTAAACAAATTAGCCATATTATAACTGTGAGCTGTACCGGAATGTATGCGCCAGGTTTAGATATTGAAATTGTGGAAAAGTTAGGCTTAAAGCCGAGTGTGGAGCGCACCTGCATCAATTTTATGGGCTGTTATGGAGCTTTTAATGCCCTAAAAGTTGCAGATTATATTTGCAAAGCAGATGCTAAAGCCAATGTATTAATTGTAGATGTTGAGCTTTGCACTTTGCACTTTCAAAAAGAAAATACTTTAGACAATTGGTTAGCAAATTCACTTTTTGCGGATGGTGCATCGGCCATTTTAGTACAAAATACAAATGAAGCCAAGGAAAAATTATTTGAAATTGACACATTTTATACAGAAGTAGTTACCGAAGCCAGAAATGAAATGGCTTGGAAAATTGGCGATCATGGTTACGAAATGCAGTTGACCAACAAGGTTTCCAAGCAAATAAAATCGGGTATCAAAAGTGTTGCTGAAAAATTATTAGAGAAAGCTAATTTGACCTACGAAGATATTGAGACTTACGCCATCCATCCTGGCGGACGAAAAATTTTAGAAGTTTGTGATGAAGTTTTCGGCCTGGATGACGGGAAGCTGGAAGCGAGTTACAACATTTTGAAAAACTACGGTAACATGTCTTCCACCACTATTATTTTTGTGTTGGACGAGCTGAGTAAAAAGCCAAATAAATCTGGCGAAAATATTTTGAGTTTCGCATTTGGTCCGGGTTTGACTTTTGAAAGTATGATTTTAAAATATGCCTGACTTTAGCCAAAGAAGTACCGAAGAAGAAATAATGGACAATTTTGCGTTGCCACATGCAGAGATTGACCCTGTTTTGCGAGAGCTGGAAACCATTAACAAAGTTCTGGGTGGTTTCTCTGTTTTTTACGATGCTTTTAAAAAAATTAAAATCAGAAACGGAGATATAATTTGCGACTGGGGTTGTGGTGGTGGCGACAGTTTGAAAGTGCTGGACAAATATTTTAGGAAGCAGAACCTAAAGCTGAGCTTTATAGGTGTGGATGCAACAGCATCTGCGGTGGAATACGCGGTAAAAACTAACAAAAACCATCCTAATTTAAGCTTTCGGTTGGCAGATGTTTTAGTAGAACCTTTTGCGAAAAACGAATTTGATGTGGTCATCAGTTCTTTATTTACCCATCATTTTGATGACGAGGCTTGGATAGCACTAATCATCAAAATGGTTAACGCCTCTACAACTGCTGTAATTATTAACGATTTACACCGACATCCGTTGGCTTACTATTCCATTGGCTGGTTGACGCAATTGTTCTCTAAGTCGCCGATGGTAAAGCATGACAGTAAATTGTCTGTATTGAGGAGTTTTAAGCGTTCGGAGTTGGAGGTTTTATTGCAAAAAGCCGGTATAAAAAACTATACCATTAAATGGATGTGGGCTTTTAGATGGCAAGTCATTATTTACAAATAAGGCTAATAAATTAAAAATAACTTTTATGCTTTTCGTGATTTCGAAGGGCAATATATTTCACATCAATCAATATGCTGTAACATTACAAGTTGCTGAAAACAAGTAGCAAACATCGTCATGTTGAGTGAAACGAAACATCTCACAAATAGGTGTTCAGACAGAATGGCGACCTTACTTGTGAGATGCTTCCTATCGTCAGCATGACGAAGTGGAAATAGCAAACGCTATCATGTTGAAACTTAATATATTTTATTCGTATCATAAGAAATGATATTGTATAAGCTACTAAATAACAGTAAAATAAATAACGTGAATGTTAAGATTCGATCAAGATAGCTATCGGGACTATCGAATGAGAAGTGTCACAAGTAAGATATTCAAAATAGCATCGGAACCTATTTATGGGATGCCTGACTGCGGTAAATATTATTAAGTTAAGAAAACGCGTCATGTTGAACGATAGTGAAACAACTTAAATAAATGAATTCGATAAAATCCAAAATCATTATTGTTGGAGGTGGATTAGCCGGTTTAACTAGTGCCATTTTATTAGCAAAAAACGACTTTGAAATCACGCTGATTGAACGTAAAAAATATCCTTTCAACCGAGTTTGTGGCGAATATGTAAGTAACGAGGTTCTCCCGTTTTTGCAAAGCATCGGTTTTAAGCTTGATGAATATGGAACTGCAGAAATCAACAAACTAGTAGTCACATCGCCAAAAGGCAACATATTAAAAGCGGATTTAGATTTAGGCGCTTTTGGAATCAGCAGATTTGCTTTAGACAATGCGCTATACGAAATCGCTAAAAAAGCTGGCGTTAAATTCTTGTTAGAAACAAAAGTGATAGATGTCCGCTTCCAAAATGAACTATTTGAAGTCGAGTTAAGTGCAAAAACCCTAACCGCGGATCTAGTCATCGGTGCTTTTGGCAAGCGTTCTAATCTCGACCAAAAACTAAATCGTAGTTTCTTTTACAAACGCAGTCCT
>JBBSTQ010000452.1:0-3017 GCA_038235745.1 Sphingobacteriales bacterium | reverse complement strand
CCGGCTTAACCTATTTGTGAAGATTGACCTACAGCAGTGGCTGGATAAACCTTTCGATGACCCTCCCCAAATAAAGCGAAAACAACTTTTACAGGGGTCTCTGTTCTGAAATATTGAAAAATATCCCCAATTTGAACGAAAGAGATTACTTTTTGAATCCCACTAAACGTTTAGGACACTATTGGTTTTTGTCCATATAAATGTGAAATCTTTTTTAAAATTCTTGACAATTATCCATTCATTGCCATGGGGGGCTATTTCTTTTCAGATGAAAAGAAACAAAAATCTTTTTTTTGCAGAGGTGCTTTGGTCACAAGGCAACCCCACATCAGAAAATCGAGTTCGCTGATTTTTACTCGGATTACATAAAAAACAACGGTATTGCAAACACAGGCGTAAAACCGCTACGCTATAGGCTCGGTTCTGCTTTTACCAAGTTTGTGCTATCGATTTTCTGCTTTCCCTGCACTCCCACCGCTCCTTATATAATGGAAATGCTGAGTTTGAATATCGGATTTACAGAGCCTTTCAATAAGGACGGCATCAGAAGATTTGGAAGGGGAGCCTAATAAATCTTTTGCAGAAACTTTCGAGAACAGACGAACCAAGCAATGTGAAGAAGTGAAAAAGCACCAACACTGTTTCAGCAAATGCGTTGTCACGCCTCGGATTGCGCCTTAAAAGATTTATTGGAGCTAACCGAACAAATATTCTGAAGCCGTGATTCTTTGATTACTTTCTCATCGGAGAAAGTGACAGCCTGTCTGGCGAAGACATTTTGGGTAATACATAATATTTATTCCCACACGATAGGATCGCTATCGGGACTTCAAGGTCGAACCGAGCTAAAACAAGGTCAGTGCTTGGGCTGGATATTCGCTAAATTTACTTCAACTTAGAATCATCAATCAGGGCATTTTTAATATTTCCGATTATTAGCCGTATCTTTGCAAAAAATAAGGTTTGCCTTTTCAGAATGTTGATATGTGCTTTTCCTTAAAAAAAAGATATATGACATTTTCAGAATTAGAATTAATTGAGCCTATTCAAAAGGCTTTACAGGGCTTAGGATATACCAAGCCAACTCCAATCCAACAACAAGCGATCCCACTTTTATTAAAAGAAAAAGACCTTTTAGGTTGTGCACAAACCGGTACCGGAAAAACGGCAGCATTTGCAATTCCTATTTTACAGTTACTGCATAACCAAGGGCCTCAACAAAAAGGTTCTCGTAAAATAAAGGCTTTGATTGTTACACCAACGCGTGAACTGGCGATACAAATCGGCGAAAGCTTTGGAGATTACGGAAAAAATCTTCATTTAAACCACACCGTTGTTTTTGGTGGTGTCGGACAAAAATCACAAACTGATGCTTTACAGAAAGGTGTTGATATATTAATTGCCACGCCAGGTAGATTGCTTGATTTAATCAATCAGCGTTTCATCAGCTTACGTGATGTCAGCTTTTTTGTTTTGGATGAAGCCGATAGAATGTTGGACATGGGTTTTATCCATGATGTGAAGAAGCTGATTGCCTTGTTGCCACACAAAAGACAATCGCTGTTTTTCTCGGCGACTATGCCACCAGCAATTACAAAGCTAGCTCAAACGATATTAAATAATCCAGAAAGGGTGGAAGTAACTCCGGTTTCTTCAACTGCAGATACCATTAACCAGTTTTTATACTACGTTGACAAAAACAATAAGAACGGTTTATTATTGCATCTTTTGGAGGATAAGAACATAAAAACAGCCTTGGTTTTTACCCGTACAAAACATGGTGCGGATAAGGTTGTGAAAGTACTGATTGCGAAAGGCATTAAAGCAGCGGCAATTCATGGGAATAAATCGCAAAATGCAAGACAAAATGCTTTAGCGCAGTTTAAAGATCAAACGTTACGAGTGTTAGTGGCAACAGATATTGCGGCTCGTGGTATTGACATCGATGAATTGGCTTATGTGGTTAACTACGAAATTCCGAATATTGCAGAAACTTATGTCCACAGAATCGGTAGAACCGGAAGGGCTGGAGCAAACGGTACCGCACTTTCCTTTTGCGATGCGGAAGAGAAAGCCTTTTTGAAAGACATTCATAAGTTGATCAACAAAAACATTCCTGTTATTGAAGATCATCCGTTCCCTTACACTGGGGCAATACCCGATAAAAAAGCTGACGATAGGAGAGGCCCAAGAGGAGGTTCGCAAGGCGGAGGCAGGTCTGGTGGAGGAAACAGAAACTCAAGCGGTAGTTCTAGAAGCGGAAACGCTGAAACTAGTGCTGGCGGCGGAGGTGGCGGAAAATCGCACACTTACTTTAAAAAGAAAGCAAATTAATTTATTAGAAACCGACCTAAGTGTCGGTTTTTTTGGTTTTGGAGGTTATGGTTTTTAAGCAGTCATTGTTGAGCTTTGGCGCTGTGGCAACCTGTTTGGTTTTTTGCAATGGTCTTTTTTAATGACGAAGCTTCGTTTTAATTGAATTTGATTGGTGATGGAGATTTTTGTTTCAATGAAATTATCCCGCTCATTGCCGCGGGAGGCTAGTCACTTTTTTTTCGCAAAAATTAACCAATCCCGATAGCTATCGGGACTCTCCGCTACGCTTTTTGCTAGGGGAATTCAGTGCCAATTGTTCTGGTTCAATGCAGCAATCCCGATAGCTATTGGAATCAAGGCGGAACTTATCGGTTACGGATGGTTGTGCTTTTAGCTTATGTTGGGTGGCGCTTCTTTTACGGAACTGTGGTGCTCGAGTTAAGAGAATCCAGAAATTATTGACATTGCTAAATAACATTGCAAGCGTAAGTTTTCCCAAACGTCGGTTGAGAAATGGGAATATCATGGAATAGCTTGACCGTATTGAAGATTGTCAAACGAAAAAAGCATCCTGATGTTAATGCTCAGGATGCTTGTTAGAAAATGGCTCATTTTAAGGGATTTCAGTTTCTAAAACTGCTGCATTGCCGGGAATGTCCGTTGCGGTAAAGCTAATTAATGTCCCGGCTAAATTTGAATTG
>JBBSTQ010000451.1:0-3020 GCA_038235745.1 Sphingobacteriales bacterium | reverse complement strand
GAATCCTAATCTTTAATCAAACCACAACTAATATCTTTTCCAACTGCTCATTCCAAAAAATATCGTGAATCCTAATCTTTAATCAAACCACAACCGCTTTGGTGAAGCATTTCATTATCAAAATAAATATCGTGAATCCTAATCTTTAATCAAACCACAACGAATTAGTATTGATAAAACACAAGACAACAATATCGTGAATCCTAATCTTTAATCAAACCACAACGGAAAACCGCTCCAACAAAAACCGAAGGTTCGTTTTTCCGTTGTGGTTTGGTCATTTAAGAAAATGATTTTATGTCAATGAACGTTATTTTGTCATTCCGACGCAGGAGGACACGAGCGCCAGCGAACTGGCGAAGCAATCCCATCCACTTGAGCCACCATAATTAATCCAGTTGGTCGAAATTACAAAGAATCAACACAATTAATTACCCAAAAAACGATCTTTCAAAAATTCAAAATCATTATTGAAAGAACGTATTAAATCCAATTTCTTATCTCTACGCCAACCCTCAAGCTCCTTTTCCCGTGCAATGGCTAGTTGCACCCAAGAAAATTCTTCATTATATACCAAATTCTTTATGTGATATTTAGATGCACATGTTTTAATCCTCTTTTCAATATTTTCTTGATGCTGCTGTAATCTTTTGCCCAGATTATTAGTCACTTAAATGTAATAAGTAGAGCGATATTTATTGGTAATGATATAAACGTAATAGGTTATGACTACCTTCGTTAAATTCGATGATAACAAATGTCTTACTCCAATGAGATTCCTTCTTCGTCGGAATGACAAATAATTCATGATTTTTCTATTATCCCCGAAACAGAAATTTTTACTTTTATTGGGTTAAATGTGAACCATCCAGTTTTACCATCACCAAAATTCCGAATACTTATGTAGTAAGGTGGAAAGTTATTTTGAATGGATGCCTCGGAATTTAATCTTAATTCATAAAACTTAGATGATAACTTTTGCACTCTGTACAAATGCTCCTTTAATAAAGAAGTATTAGGCTTTTCCCAATTGATTTCTTCCTCTTCCAACCCCAATAAAAATATATCACTAATCTGTAAGGTGGTAAGTATTTCAGAACCGTCTGGAGGTAATTGATATACTGGAAACCCTTTCTTTTTGCGCTCCACAACAGTCCAAAATGTAACCACATCTTCCTTAAGATTACCATTACCGTCTTTATAAATAAGTACATGATGGTTGTTTCTTGGATTTACCCATTGATTTACATCATCCTTCAACTGTTCAGCGCCTCCAATATTTTCTTTCATTCTCACTTTTAAAACAGGCACGGGATTTCCATTTTTATTGGGAAGAAAAATTTGGGGATGCTTCACACCCTTTTCATCAACTTCAAAAAAAGTATTGAGTGGAATTTTTCCCTTAATATAACCTCCCAAAAAATGAATGCGCTTAAATATTAATTGTTTAATAGTTTCATCTACTACTTTTTCCAACTGCTTTTCCGTTGTTAAACTATCAATAGGCTTTCTTACATGAAAAGCTTCTTCGCCAAAAGGTGCTTTGCGCTTTCCAAAAACGGTTTCTTTGTGCAGTTGCCCCCTCGCAGCAACGCCAATATTTTTATATATTTCCCCATTCTTCTCAGTTTTATGGGTTCGGACGGTAAGAATATTATTCTGTTTTTTATGCGAAACTAAAATACCATCAACCGCTTGCTCTGAATCATAACGGAAAGATTCCCAAGGCAAAGGAAAACCTGAACTATTGGGTTGTCTTTCATATCGGTTCCATTTTGAAAGTTCTTGAAGATAGCGGGTTTTCGAGCAGGCCATAACCAAAGCATCTATAGCATGGTGGCGGTGGTCTTCCCTTGTTTTTTCATTTTCTTCATTTAAAACAGAATTCAATCCCCAAAAATGACGAAGAGTTGCCGTCATCTGCCCTGGCGACACAGTCACCTTTCCACAAACTTGTTTTAAATAATTCTTTGCTTCTTTACTTATGTAGCGCGTATCATTTAACTGGCGGGTTGTAAAATCATCATCAAACTTTTGCTGAACAAAACGTTTGAATTTCTGATAAGCCTTCGGATATTCTCTTGTGTCTGAAAATAATTTTAAAGCTCGCTCTTTTATAGTTAACCAATTTGCTTCATCGTAGCCATAAAATTCAAAAGGGGTTCGATCGCCTTTTCTTCTATTTTCGTCAGCCCAACACAAACTTTTGTTCATAAAGCTATCGTTAAGTGAACGACTCCAAGGATGAATATGTTCAATCTGCACTTCGCCTGTAAAGAGCTTGTGAACAGGAATAGTAACCCCGGTATAAGGGCAGGTCTTTTTGCACTCTTCCCAAAGTTTGTATTTAAGAATATTGTCGTGGGTAATTCGCTCACCCAATCGATTCAGTTCTTCTTTAACCCGATCGTTTTCCCGCTCCAATCTTTGCTGCTCTCTTCTTATATCGTTCCTCCTTGTTTTTGAAATTTTTAAATCCCGGGCCATTTCCACCTTTCTTTCATCGAACTGCCCGTACTCTTCTATCAGTTCGTTGACCAACTTTCGCAATTCAAACAAGGCGGTTATAACAATCGGGTTTCGGATAGCCTGTATTTCTTTATCACCTTCTTTTCCTATTGGTAGCTTTTCGAGAATCTCGTCAACATTTATCGTTGTCGAATGATGATAAAGTTTAGCAAGCTGCTTTTCGGTTAGACCGTAATCTTTTTTCAAAAGCGTTTTGATAGTTTCAATGTAACCGCCAGAAATTTTAGAGCGTACAATCTCTGGTACATTGTCTAAAAGAAAATTTCTTTTCTCTTCTTCAATTGGTTCCCAATCCTTCCCAAAAGCATTTCTTATTCCTCCTAAAGCTACAGCAATATCATAGTTAAAACCAATTTGCAAAAATGGAAGGATATTATTAATTGCTTTTCGGCTTAAATTGGCATAACCATCCTTTAAATTAAAATTTGAAATCACATCAGCTTTTTCGTCACTAAAACCCCATTTTTCTATAGCATACTTTTTGACGCTAT
>JBBSTQ010000450.1:0-3024 GCA_038235745.1 Sphingobacteriales bacterium | reverse complement strand
CCACGATCCTGCTTCAAGCTCGGCTTTCATCAGTTTGATCCATTTGTAAGGCGCAAAAATTTTCTTTTCGTCTTTAGATCCCACTTCAGATATTACCGTAATCTGTTCGCTAAGTTTGCGGATGTACTCACATTTTTCATCATGCGGAATGTCGATAGAGCCATCAGATACCTCTACAAACTTCATGTCGAATTCATCTAAAACTTTGCGATAATCCTCAAACTGATCTCTGATGATAAAAGCCTCAAACAAAGTACCGCCAAAATAGACCGGTATACCCGCATCGCGGTATATTTTTAATTTTTCTTTAAGATTTGGGGTTACAAAAGAAGTTGTCCAGCCTAACTTCACAATATCTGTATGCTCTCCAGCAACTTCGATAAAATCCTCTACCTGTCTAAGGCTTAGACCTTTATCCATGACCATGGTTAATCCATTTTCACGTGGCTTAACCGTTCTGTCTGGAATATTATTTAATTTGTAATTCATATTCGGGTGCAAAAATCCAAAAAATTTATCAGATATCGGCAAATAGGTGTTTATAAATCTACATTTTTACAAAACTCACTTTGTAAAGCTATTGATAATGTCAATAATTACCTTGTTGCTTTGTAGTTGTGGCAAGTATTCAAAAAGTAGATAGTGCTTTTCAACGTCGCTGTTTAAAGCTACTTGAAGTTGATTTAGCGCTTCATTGTATTGGCCATCAGCAAATAAATAAGCCACAAAACGATAGTATAAATCTGCAGAATCTGGGTTGTTTTTAATCCCTTCTGCAATAATTTCGATACACTTTTTAACGTTTTCCTGCTCAAACACGATAGACGAGTAATCTAGCCAAGCCTCAACATCCAAGGGGTTAACTTCCACCACTTTTTCGTAAGCCATTTCCGACTCCAATAAGTTTCCTAATTTGTAATGTGCGTCCGCAATAGCAAACCAATAATCCGGATTTTCATCGTCAATATTTAAGGCCTTTTTATAAAAATGCAACGACTCAAAATAGCGTTCCTCAAAATCTAAGGTTACGCCAATGCCATACCAAGCGTCGGCCATTTTGGTGTCCATTTTTACCGCTTTTTTATAGAAAGAACGGGCTTCGTCCATTTTTTCGAGCTTTTCGTAACACTCGCCCATGGCACAATAAGTATCAGCATTTGGCGGTTCGTACTCAAAAGTTTCGCGGTAAACATCTATCGCATCTTGGTAACGGTCCAATTGTACCAAAGCATTCCCTTTGTTAAAGTAGGCCGACGCAAAATTTTCTTTGATTAAAATGGCGTAATCGTAAGCATCAATAGATTTCTCAAACAGGCTCATTTTATGAAAAGCGTTGCCCAAGTTATACCAAGCAGCAAAAGAATAGGGCTCGCTATCAATATACTGCTGATAAAATGCAATGCTTTCTTCTTGTTTATCTAGCACATCGTAACAGAACGCAAGCTCATAAAGCGCATCTTGATTTTCCATGTTGTTCTCCAAACACAGTTTTAGATAACGCACTGCATCATCATAATCGCCCATATTTTGGTAAACAAAGGAGATCTGCATCAGCACCTCATCTTTGTTTTCTGCCATGTCCAAAGCCTTCTTCAAATTATCCAAAGCCTCTTCATGGCGATCAAGGCTTTCAAAAATATTACCTTTGATCATGTAGATGTCGGCTTCAGAAGGCTCTAGTAATTCAGCTTTTTCAAGCGATTCAAAAGCCTTATCAACCTCGTTGGTAAAAACGTGTAATTGTGCTTTTTTGATGTGGAAAATTGCAGCAAAGGGGTGTTGAGAAACTGCATACTCTATTACTTGCAGTCCTTTTACAGGGTCGTTTTTATCAATGTAATAATCAATGATATTCTCGAAGGCCAGCGCATCAAAAAAATATTGATCATGGTTGCGAATCATTTCCTCGTAACGCTCCACCGATAATTTTGGGTCTTCGCCAAATTCAAATTCGAAATCTTCTTCCATACGATGCCAATTTTAAATGAACGTTAGCGATTGCTCCTTCTGCCAATTAATTTGAAATTATTATTAATATAAGGATTTGTTGCGAAATATTTATCAACAATTAAACAGCCAATTTGTAATGGGTTGATTTATAGCTTGAAAATAAATGACTCTAAATAGCGGGACTCTAGGTTTCTTACTTTTCCAAATCGTCTAATCGAAGTCTTTCGATTTCACATCAATTGAAAAAATCCTGCGAAATCTCGCAGGATTTAATTAAAAATTATTGAAACGTGATGCTAAGTTTATTTTTAATCAAATCGGCCTAGCTGCATTACTTTAGCAAACGCTGCAACAAAATCATTCACGAATTTTTCTTTTGCATCTGCACAAGCGTAAACTTCTGCCAAAGCTCTTAACTCGGAATTTGAACCGAAAATTAAATCTACTCGGCTACCAGTCCATTGTTTACTTCCCAATTTACGGTTGGTACCTTCAAAAACATTTTGTGAATCAGAAACGGCCTTCCAAGTGGTCTCCATATTTAAAAGGTTCACAAAAAAATCGTTGCTCAATGCGCCTTCGTTTTCCGTAAATACTCCCTTTTTAGAACCATCGTAATTTATATTGATGGTACGGAAACCCGCGATTAAAACGGCCATTTCTGGAGCGCTAAGGGTCATCAGTTGTGCTTTGTCAACTAGCATTTCCTCTGCAGATGCTTGGTGTTGCGGTTTTAGGTAATCTCTGAATCCATCTGCAACGGGTTCTAAAGCAGCGAAAGACATCACATCGGTTTGTTCGTCAGAAGCATCGGTTCTGCCTGGCGTAAATGGAACAGTCACAGAGTAACCGCCTTTTTCTGCGGCTTTTTCTACACCTGCACATCCCGCCAATACAATCAAATCGGCAATGGAAACCGGTTTACCATTTGAGTCAAAATCCGACTTTACATCTTCCAGCTTTGCCAGAACTTTTGCCAATTGTGTTGGATTGTTTACTTCCCAGTCCTTCTGTGGCGCTAAACGTAAACGTCCGCCGTTTGTTCCACCTCTTTTGTCAGAGTTTCTATAAGTT
>JBBSTQ010000449.1:0-3037 GCA_038235745.1 Sphingobacteriales bacterium | reverse complement strand
TTTGAACAACAACAAACATTCAATGAAAAATTTTTAGAAAAATTAGACCAAATTGGAGATGGAAATCATAGAAATAGCGAGCTTAAGCAAAGAGTTGAAAAACTAGAAAAGGCTGTTTTTAAATCAGATGGGAATAGTTAGTAATTTTAGAAAAGACCATGAGTTAAAAGTTGTTTTTAACGATGACAGTCTGATTTTGGAATCGGATGGAAAGGAAACGGCTATTCCTCTGTTATGGTATCAAGGTTTATTGCAAGCGAGTGAAGAGGAAAAAGCCAAATGGGAATTGAGCGCTGATGGCACAAAACTTATTTGGAAGAATTTGAATGTGGAGATCTTGATATGACTTTTGAGGAATTCTTTTTAAAAAAGAAAATCGATTTGGACTCTCTAAAGCAAGGTAAGCCTGATGTCTTTGCAGAGTTTGTTGCACATTACGAAGTGATGAGCGAAAAAAGCTTTGACCATACCAAAAAATACTGGTTCAATAATTTACGGATTGCTTATCCCCTATCCGAAGAAAAAGAACTTCAATTAAAAGAGGCTTTTAAATCGAAAGTGGCAGAAACAGTTGCTACTGAACAAATTGTGGAACAACCAGCGATAGAAAATGCCGAGACCACCACAATTAAAGCACCTGCGTTTAAACCTCGTTTCAAGGCTAATGTAAGTCCAGCAGTTGAGCCTTTAAAAGATGAGGTTACAAAATCGGAGAACACTGAAGGTGTTGGGCAAACGCCAAAACTCGCTGGTTTCAAACCTCGTTTTAAAGCTGGGGTAACTGCTTCGACTGCGAAAGTTGAGGAAGAAAAAATCGAACCTGCAATCGAAGCAACATCGGAAGAGGAAAAACCAACCGTTGCCAAACCTCCTGGATTCAAGCCTCGTTTTAAAGCTAGTGTAACCACTTCTGCTCCAAAAGCTGAGGAAAAAAAATCTGAGCCTGCAATAGAAACAACATCGGAAGAAGAAAAGCCAACTGTTGCAAAACCTGCTGGATTCAAGCCTAGATTCAAAGCTGGCGTAACAAGATCTGATCCGAAAGCTTACGAAGAAAAATCTGAGCCTGCAAAAGCAAAAACATCGATTGAAGAAAAAACGGATTCAATAATCGAACAAACTCCGACAGAAGAACATGCAGTGGTTACTAAACCCGCTGGCTTTAAACCTCGCTTCAAAGCACCAAAAAAAGACGATTAACTGTTGTAAATCAACTCCTGTTAAAACCTTATTGGAAATAAAACAACTTCATTATCCCACGCGTCATGTTGAGTGCTCCCCGATAGTATCGGGGGAAATATCTCACTTGTATACCTTCTAACGGAATGGCAACTTTGCAAGTGAGATGCTTCCTATCGTCAGCATGACGGTGTCGGACATTATTCCTTTCTTTTTTAATTAATTGGTTTCAATATTTTACAAGCATTCATATCATATCTATTTTTGGAAATACGTTGAGCTTTAAAATTTCTGAATCTCTTTATTTGGAATCTAAAAATTAGATTATTTAGCCTCTTTCCAAACCCTCCCTATTACAAAAATCCAAAGCTACCGCCATCCCCATCATTGCCCAAAAAATAACTGCTATTTTATCTTGATCCAAAAAGTTGTTCAATAAACCGTGGAAGAAATAACTGACCATCGCCAATAAAATAGCCAAAGCCAACATTTTAATTTCTCGAGTTGCTGGGCGATAATAAATCCGCATCAGCACAAAAATATAGGTTAAAAAAAGTGTGACGATAATCAATAGACCAATTACACCGCTTTCTATCAGAGGCCCAAAATATTCGCTATGCATATTTCCCATAGTTCCGTGTGTGGTGCTGATACTCGTCATCTCATGTGCTCTTTGGTACGGTGAATACTCAAACATATAAGTGCCAGCGCCAAATCCAAAGAACGGCTTTTCTAAAAACATTCGATAGCCAGATTCCCACCGGTTGATACGCTCCACGTTAGATTCATCTGTTCTTACATTAGATATCGACTGAACATCCGTAGCCAAACTTTTGCCGGATACCGCTTTGTTATATTTTATCTTTTGATAGATCTGATTGCTGAACGTAAGCGAAAACGCGACCAATAAAAATAATGAAATTAACATCGTTTTAAACCTAACCCTCCATTTCATTAACAAGTAAAACCCAAAAGCAAATATTAAACTTAAAATTGCTGCTCTTGAGTAAGACAGCGCAATACCGACGGTGCAAAACATTGTGAAACTTAATAGGAACAGTTTATTTAAAATGCTCAATCCGCTATTTCTAAATGTCAGCACCACCACAGAAAAAATAAAGACAATGCTACAAACAGCGCTATAAACGGTATGATCATCCATCAATGGCTTCATTACCAACATGCTACGCACCTGTGAAAAGCCAGTCGCCGAGTGGTTAATAGTGGTGTAAATAATCGTAATACATAAGCCTAAACCAAATGCGATGAAAAACCATTTGATGTTTCTGAGATTCTGAAAAATCAATGCGCCCCAAAAGAGACCAAAAACGACTGTCCAAACTCTTGCAAGCAAAAACTTAAAGGAGATAATAGGTAATGTGCTGGTTATAGAAGTGATAAAAATCCAAGCTAAATTAACAAGGATAATTACAGTCAGCGGGTGCTTAAGAATAGGCTTAAAACCATCAAAATCTTTAAATAGATTAATGATGAACAACAGCATAAAAACAATCATCAGCGGTTCATCTGGCAAATTAATCCCCGAACCACCCACCATATATTTTATAGAAAATGGCGTACAAAATGCAACCAAAAAGAAAACGCTTTCAGTGGAAACTAAAAACAGTCCGACTAATAAAATGACCAACGGGATTGCTATAACAAAAGCTTCAGGCTGAGCGAAAAATAAAAAAGCACTTAGTAAAATAAGGGAAATGCTAAACGCATAAAGCTTTTTAATATCGGCGTTTAAACCCCACATTAGTCTTTAAAACGAGGTGCAACAAATTCTAAATAACACACCGTTAATAAGCCAATCAAAAATGCCGAAAGTGTAAAAAGGAAAACCAAGAGGGAT
>JBBSTQ010000448.1:0-3042 GCA_038235745.1 Sphingobacteriales bacterium | reverse complement strand
TGTAAACTTTGATTTTAAAGAAACAGTTTTTAGTGTTTATCCAAATCCTGTTGTAGATGTGATCAACTTTAGCCAAGCAGTTAATTCTGTTGAGATTTTTAACCTGCAAGGCGTAAAAATGTTTCAACAAAAAGCAACGGTAACAACTGTTAAAATCCCATCAGAAATTAACACAGGCGTTTACATTGTAAAAGCGATGTTGTTGGATGGATCATCCGTGACTAAACGAATAATGTTCAACAAATAAGAGTTTTTTTGATTTGATAAGAGTCGTGGGTGTAATGCTCACGGCTTTTTTTGTTTGTCACGTTATTCTGGATGGGATTACAAGCAGCAACCCTTCGGTTTCTTGGCTAACTCAAATATAATTAATAACTAGGCTTGTGTTTATTGTTGAAAAACCACATAGACACAGAACTTTTGCAAATGTGTAAGGTTTTTTTAAATGACTGAAAGTGTTTTATAGGCTATGTACAGGAGATTTATCTTCCTGTACATTTTTTATTTCTTTACAAAAAGCACTATGTACTTATGTGGTTTAATGTTAGACTATTTCATAACCATAGATGGTATAATCAATATTTAAAAGAGAGAACAAGCTGACTCTTTTTTTTCTTACAACATGCCACTTTAGGTTTTTAGCTTTTAGCTTTCGGCATTTTGCTTTCAGCCTCAACAGAGGCCTTGCTTTCCAAAATCTCCATCACTTTTGTTGCCGTTAATCCGTGAATCACAATCGAAGCCAAAATGGTAAAGGCGGCCAGTGTCCATAGTTCTTTAGCAAATTCAAACTCAGTGGTTTTTAATGCATAAGCGAGGTAAAATATAGTGCCCATCCCCCTAATCCCATAAAAACTGATGATTGCTTTCTCGTGTCTTTTATATTTGATGTTGAATAAGCTTGCGTATGCACTAGCAGGTCTAATAATCAACAAAAACACTAAACTAAATGTAACCATTTGCCAAGTAAGTCCGTTCAGTATTCCAGTGACCAAGCTTCCGCCGAAGAAAACCAGTAAAACAGCGATCAAAAGTTTTTCAATTTGCTCGGTAAACGAATGTAGGTTGCGGTGGTAATCGTTCTGCCGTTCTTGCGCCCGCAATGCAATTGCGCACACAAACACAGCAATAAAGCCGTATCCCAATGCTATTTCAGTAATTCCGTAGACAGCAAACGTTAATGAAATTGCCAGAAAGCCTTCTTTTGTTTTAAAAAATTCATTTTTGTCAGTTAGTTTAAATAGCAATAAGCCAATCAGTTTGCCACTCAGCAATCCAATCCCAAACCCAACCAAAATTTTATAAACTACATCAATCCCAAACCAATTCATCAAACTCCCATTATTGCCCTGCGCAATCATAGCGATGGTTATTGCAAGCCAAGTGAACGGAAACGCCATCCCATCGTTCATGCCTGCCTCTGCAGTTAAAGCAAATTTTGTTTCAGAAACCGGGCCATCATTAGGGGGGCCGACCTGTACATCGGCGGCGAGCACTGGGTCTGTGGGTGCCAGCACTGCCGCAAGTAAAATAGCAGAAGCTAGATCGAAACCCAAAAAAAATTTCCCGTAGATGGCCGTTACTGCAATACAGATAATCATTGCCACAAACACTAAACGCAACGGGGTTTTCCAAGCAGAAAATGAAAACTTACGGTCTATTTTAATTCCGGTGCCCATTAAGCTAATGATTACGGCAATTTCTGTAGCATGAAGGGTAACTACGTTATTTGCCTGCGGATCGGGTAGGGGGAGCATCCCAGGAAATAAGAGGTACAAAAGTACGCCAATCAATAAATACGGAATTGCGTAAGAGATTTTGATTTTTCTACTTAGGGCTGGTATCCAAGCCATGCTTAAAGCAACTAATCCGACTAAAGTAATCAGCAAAAAATAATGGGTCATGTGGCTGTTTTATCAAAGCATGTACCAAGGTTTGGGTGGTAGCGGTGTCTTTGGGTATTCAAGGAGTTTAATCAAATTCGTACAACCGTATCTTTAATCTGTAGCCCATAATTGCGCCCACCGGCGTAAATATACAAATCCGCATCTGAATGGTAATTAGTACATTTGGGGTTTTTCGTTTAAGTACCAAAACTTAACAAGCGCTCTTAAAAATTACTATGTTAGCATAATAAATTTGCCAAAAATTAAAATTTGGCAATGTTTTTAAGATTATGTTGTTGTTTTGATAAAGTAAATAGTGTTTAATGTAACAAATATGATATAAATCACGTTATTTTTTGTTAAATTTTTAATACGTTGATTTACAGAATTTTATGTGTTTTTGTTAAAAATTGTTAAATATTTATTTGTTTTTAACATTAACTACTTGTTATATTTAGAATTAATTAACACTTATTAATAAAAACTTTATTTTTAAATTGTATGAAAAAACTTGTACAGAGTTTATTCGTCTTGTTGCTTATAGCATCCACAGTGCTAGCGCAGGATAGAAGAATTACAGGAAAGGTAACAGCCGCTGAAGACGGGCTTTCTTTACCTGGTGTTTCGGTTAAAGTAACTGGAACAAATCAAGGAACTCAGACTGATGCAAATGGTAATTTTGCGCTGAATGTTCCGGCAGACGCCACGTCTTTGGAGGTGTCATATATCGGTTTTGTTAATCAAATCATCGCTATTGGCACAAAGACTACTTTAAATGTTGCATTGGTTAATGATACTAAAGCACTTTCTGAAGTTGTTGTTACTGCTATGGGTATCAACAGAAGTGCAAAATCTTTGGGTTATGCAGTTTCTACAATTGATGGAGATGAGATTACCAAAGCAAGGGAGACAAATGTTGTTAACTCTTTAGCGGGTAAAGTTCCTGGAGTTAGAATCACTTCTCAGTCTGGAACCTTGGGTGGGTCATCAAAAATCATTATTAGAGGAGTTTCTTCTTTGTCAGGTTCTGGACAACCTATTTTTGTGGTAGATGGTTTGCCTGTGGATAATGGTGCGCCTCAGGTTTCTACAGTAAGTAGTGGGGTGCCACAAGGTTCCGCTGGTGCCGATTTCGGAAACAGAGCTGCTGATATTT
>JBBSTQ010000447.1:0-3043 GCA_038235745.1 Sphingobacteriales bacterium | reverse complement strand
TCAAAATCCGACTTTACATCTTCCAGCTTTGCCAGAACTTTTGCCAATTGTGTTGGATTGTTTACTTCCCAGTCCTTCTGTGGCGCTAAACGTAAACGTCCGCCGTTTGTTCCACCTCTTTTGTCAGAGTTTCTATAAGTTGATGCGGATGCCCAAGCTGTTGACACCATTTCTGAAACCGATAAACCAGTGTTCAAAAGTGTTTGCTTTAAACTACTGATGTCTTCCGAACTTAAGTTGGTTTGAACAGGCGCTGGAACTGGGTCTTGCCAAATAAGTTCCTCCTGTGGTACTTCTGGACCTAAGTAACGCTCAATTGGGCCCATATCTCTGTGCGTTAATTTATACCATGCTTTGGCAAATACTTTAGCAAAATCTTCTGGGTTTTCGTAAAAATGACGTGAAATTGGTTCGTAAGCCTTGTCAAATCTCAACGCTAAATCTGTAGTAAGCATAAATGGAGCATGTTTTTTAGTAGCATCATGAGCATCAGGAACTGTTCCTTCGCCACCACCGTTCACAGGTTTCCACTGGTGTGCACCTGCTGGGCTTTTCGTTAGTTCCCACTCGTACTCAAAAAGATTTGTGAAGTAATCATGACTCCACTTTGCGGGAGTGGATGTCCACGCACCTTCTAGTCCACTTGTAATGGTGTGCTCGCCGCTACCACTGCCAAAAGAATTTTTCCAACCTAAGCCTTGATCTTCAATACCGGCGCCTGCAGGTTCTTTACCAATATATTTTGATGGATCTCCAGCGCCATGCGTTTTTCCAAAGGTATGTCCGCCTGCAATTAATGCAACCGTTTCCTCATCGTTCATCGCCATGCGACCAAAAGTTTCTCTAATGTCTCTGGCAGAACCTAATGGATCTGGTTCTCCATTTGGTCCTTCGGGGTTTACATATATCAAACCCATTTGCACTGCGGCCAAAGGATTTTCTAATTCTCTATCGCCAGTATAGCGATTGTCGCCAAGCCATTCTTTCTCTGCACCCCAGTAAACATCTTGCTCTGGTTCCCAAACGTCTTCTCTTCCGCCCGCATAACCAAAAGTTGCTAAGCCCATTGATTCTAAGGCACAATTTCCGGCGAGTACCATTAAGTCCGCCCAAGAAATTTTACGTCCGTATTTTTGTTTTATCGGCCAAAGTAACAGCCTTGCTTTATCTAAATTGGCATTATCTGGCCAGCTGTTTAATGGCGCAAAACGCTGTGAACCTGAGCTTGCACCACCTCTGCCATCGCTGATTCTATAAGTACCCGCACTGTGCCAAGCCATACGAATCAAAAATGGCCCGTAATGCCCGTAATCTGCCGGCCACCAATCTTGCGAGGCGGTCATCATCTCCACCAAATCTTGCTTTACCGCACTCAAATCTAAACTGTTAAAGGCGTCTTTGTAATTGAAATCGGCATCCATTGGATTGGATAGCGCAGAATTTTGACGCAGAATGTGCAGTTTTAACTCGTTTGGCCACCATTCACGGTTGCTGGTTCCGCCCCCGGCAGCTTGGTGCAAAGTACCTCCGCTAAAAGGACATTTCCCGTTTTCACTGTTCATGTCGCCCACCTTAGCATCATGTGCGGGATGGGAGTGGCTGTTACTGTTATCTTGCATAATTTTCAGGTTTTTCTGATTTACAAGATAAGATATTTTTAGCGGCGGTTAATTTTTTTTAAATGATGGAGGTATAGGTAAAAGCTATTTGTTGATGTGTGAAAGTTTCAATAGCTTTTAAACTGACTAGAATTTTACGAGCTCGAAATTCTAGTTTAACGCTTGCCTGCTGTACACATGGTATTCGCCGGGTGCTAGCGTGAGATCATAATTGCTTGTACTTAAATTAATAGGGTTTCCAAATGCATCTTGCCAAGTCCCTGAATTTCCAAAATCAACATTCGCTTTTTGTGCAACCACATCAAAATTACCTACCACTATTACCGTATTGTTATCTCCGTTTAACCGGATATGCTTTACCGCACCTGTTAGTTTTGAGCTAAAATTAGTAGTGGCAAAAATAGAATTAGCCTTTTTTAGAGCTATCATTTTGGCATATACGTTATAAAGTGCTTTCCTATTTGGTTGATCAAAGTATTCCCACTTAATAGGTTTATCGCCTGTACGTCCGTTTTGATCAATGGTAATATCATAACCCAGCTCGCCAAATTGCCATAACATTTTTGGCCCGGGAATAGCAAAAAAGAAGGCCGCAGCCAGTTCTCCTCGTTTTAAAGAAGTTTCGAGGTTGTTTTTGATTGCGTACGTAGCATTCGCATTGCCAAAACTGATATTTTTGAAGGTTAACCGTTCTTCATCGTGGCTTTCAATATAGGCCACCAAATTATCGGATTTTGAAAAGCCGTGGTTGTTAAAAAATCCCCAGGAAAAATCTGATTTCTCAAGCCATCCCATCGTTGCTTCATTCATGCTGTGGTTAAGGTTTGTCCAAACCATCATGCCGTTGCTGGTCAACTCTGTTTCTTCTTTTGTATCTGCAAAATGTTCTAAAATCGTATAAAAGTTATTATCGTCTATGCTTTTGATGAGGCTATGATAATCTTTCCAAATGGCTACACGACTTGCATCGTAGGCTGCAAAACCGCCATCATCTGATGATTGTTTCTGCGTGAATCCTTTAGAAAGATCAAAGCGAAAACCATCAACCTTATACTCTTGCATCCAAAACTCGATTACATTCTTTGAAAACGTTTTGGTTGCTGCACTTTCGTGATTAAAATCAAATCCGACATTGTATGGGTGTTTTGCGACCGCGTTAAACCAAGGATTCTCTGCAGTTGGCGCTCCCTTATCAAAATACATTTGCACCATTGGCGATTGGCCGAAAGAATGATTTAAGACCATATCCAATATTACAGCAATTCCCTTTCCGTGACACTCGTCGATGAAATTTTGCAATGCCAATTTAGTTCCATAGTATTTATCTGGAGCGAAGTAGAAAGAAGGGTTGTAGCCCCAGCTTAAGTTCCCTTCAAACTCATTTACTGGCATCAATTCAATTGCATTTATCCCTAAATTTTTTA
>JBBSTQ010000446.1:0-3052 GCA_038235745.1 Sphingobacteriales bacterium | reverse complement strand
CTATCTGGATGCCCTAAAAAACCTCCCATAAAAAAAGGTTGCTCCATTGAATGAAACAACCTTTTTATCAATAGTTATGGATTTTACTTTACCGTAGACATGTGTTGCAACAAGTCAACGATTTTGTTTGAATAACCCCACTCGTTATCGTACCAAGCTACAACCTTTACAAAGTTATCGTTCAATGCGATACCAGCATTGGCATCAAAAATTGAAGTGCGAGGATCACCTAAGAAATCTGTAGAAACAACCTGATCTTCAGTATAACCTAAAATGCCTTTTAATTCGCCTTCAGAAGCATCTTTCATTGCTTTTTTGATTTGCTCGTAAGTAGCTGGTTTTTCTAAGCGTACTGTTAAATCAACTACAGAAACATCTGGAGTTGGTACACGGAAAGCCATACCAGTTAATTTTCCTTTAATTGCAGGAATAACTAAACCTACTGCTTTTGCAGCACCGGTAGAAGAAGGGATGATGTTTTGAGCAGCACCACGTCCGCCTCTCCAGTCTTTTGCAGACGGTCCGTCAACTGTTTTTTGAGTTGCAGTAGTTGCGTGTACTGTCGTCATTAAACCTTCAACAATACCAAAATTGTCCATTAACACCTTTGTAATTGGCGCTAAACAATTTGTGGTACAAGATGCGTTAGAAACGATATTTTGTGAAGCTTTAAGTTCCTTATGGTTTACTCCCATTACAAAAGTAGGCGTGTCATCCTTTGCAGGCGCACTTAAAACAACTTTTTTAGCACCAGCATCAATGTGTTTTTGCGCTGATTCTTGTGTTAAGAATAAACCAGTTGACTCAATAATGTATTCAGCACCAATTTCATCCCATTTAAGGTTTGCTGGGTCTCTTTCTGCAGTTACACGGATAGTTTTTCCGTTAACCACTAAATGTCCGTCTTTAACTTCTACAGTTCCGTCAAAAATGCCGTGTGTAGAATCATATTTTAACATGTAAGCCATGTAATCTGGTTCTACCAAATCATTTATGCCTACAATTTCAATATCACTTCTCTTAATTGCAGCTCTAAAAGCTAATCTTCCGATACGGCCAAAGCCGTTAATTCCAATTTTCATTTCGTTAATTTTTATTTGCGTAATAATTTAATAAATTATAGATAGGTTCTTTGATGACCGATCTTATCTTTATCTGTTTCTCTTCAGCAACCTCTCTCAAAAAGTCCTGAAAAAATGCAGCTATTGTCCCTACAAAATAGATAGGGTGTTTACCGCCATATTCTTTATGAATTGGGATCAGATATTTTTCCATAAAAATACGGAATCCATCCTTAATCAATTCCTTAACGTATGGCGATGTTCTGTTTTCGTTTAAAAAGCTAGTGAACGATGTCAAATAGATGTTAGGATGCGGCAATTTATACAGCTTATCCATAATCAACCGACGGTCTAAATCATATTTCTTGTCAAATGCAGCTCTTATGTCTAAGGGCATCGTTTCATTCAGATAAGCCTTTAAGATAGTTTTACCCATCCAAGTTGCCGAGCCTTCATCGCTTATGGCATAACCTAAGCCAAAGTTATTGTCTATTATCTTTTTACCGTCAAAAAAAGCTGCGTTGGATCCACTTCCAATAATAGCTACAATCCCAGCTTTATCATCGCAACTTACTTTCCCTGCGGCATCTAGATCATGCTCCACATAAACTTTACTAAACTTAAAGAAGTTACTTAAACCGTTTTTAATGATTTCTTTTCGTTCCTTAGACGATGCGCCTGCACCAAAAAAATAAATTTTCTTGATCGCTTCTGCATTGTTTATGAGTTTTGTGTTTTTGTTTAGCAGTTGATTGATGAATTTCTCATCATTAAAAAAAGGATTGATGCCGTTTGTACGGACTTCAATAACCTCTTTTTTATCAACTAATCTCCAATTAGAATAACGGGAGCCACTATACACAATTGCAATCATAAACTTACGCTAACACAACCGACATTTCCAGTAAATCTGCTTCTAACTTAAACTCGTGACCATTAAGTGCTTCAATAATGTCTGTTAAAACAATCTTATTCCCTCTTAAACCCACAGTTTTACGATTTTCGCCATTTGCTAACGCTTTTACGGCTGCAAAACCCATACGACTACCCAATACGCGGTCAAAAGCACTCGGACTGCCGCCCCTTTGCAAGTGACCTAAAATAGTAACCTTGGTATCGTAAAAATTAAAAACCTCTTTTACCCTTTTCGCTACATTAAAAGCACCTCCGCTTTTATCTCCCTCAGATACGATTACAATTGCCGACGTTTTCTTTTTTGCTGCACCAGCTTTTAAGGTTTCAATAAGTTCTTCAATACTCGTGTCTTTTTCGGGTAGCATAATGGCTTCAGCTCCCGCTGCAATTCCTGCTCTCAAAGCAATGCAACCAGCATCTCTGCCCATCACTTCTACAAAAAATAAGCGAGCGTGTGAATCTGCAGTGTCTCTTATTTTATCAATCGCTCCGATGACAGTGTTGGTGGCTGTATCAAAGCCTAGGGTATAATCAGATCCATATAAATCGTTATCGATAGTTCCCGGAACACCGATGATCTTAATATCGTATTCGGTCGAAAAAAGCTCTGCTCCTGTAAAAGTACCATCGCCGCCAATGGCAACTAATGCATCAATATTGTTCTTTTTTAAATTTTCGTAGGCTAATTGTCGTCCTTCTGGATTTCTAAAGTCTAAACAGCGGGCGGTCTTTAAAACGGTACCACCCAACTGAAGGATATTGCTTACGGAGTGACCATTCATGTTGATGATATTATTATCGATCATTCCTTGGTAACCCTGTTGTATTCCAGCAACTTCATAACCTAAATATAATGCTGTTCTAACTACCGCTCTAATGCAAGGATTCATCCCTGGTGCATCTCCTCCAGATGTAAAAACAGCTATTTTTTTGATTTCTGACATATATTATTGTGGCTCGAAATTTAGAATTACTAATATAGGGTGTATTTTTTACACTAAGCAAGTTTTTGTCGATTATTTTTTTCAACTTTGCGTTAGATTGCATTTAAATTATAGCTTTATATCTTGGAAAAT
>JBBSTQ010000445.1:0-3054 GCA_038235745.1 Sphingobacteriales bacterium | reverse complement strand
GTAGTGCGAAGCAATGTGCGGGTTTTTATCTCCCTGATGTAACCATTGTTCTCGTTTTTCATGTTTGGCATGCGCTATTTGTTCTTTTTGAATACTATAATTAAGGTAGCCCCCAACACCAGCAGTGAGTAATAAAATACTGATAATTACAAAAATAAGGTGTAGTTGCTTGCTCCTAAAAGAAACCAATAGCTCTTTTTTTATAATAATGGCTAAATGTTTTTTCATTTCTGGCTTCCTATTAAATCAATTTCATGTATAATATTATTGCTTAGCATCTCTTTATAAACATGTTCATCATCTTTTGTATTCAAATTTTCCAAGCCGTCAGCATGTTGCCAAATTCTTCTGGTAATTCCATCTAAAACATACCCTTCCTCTTCCTCTCTGTTAAATATGTAGGTGCTATTTTCCTCCTCTTTTTCTACACTTAAAAAATGCGGATTTCTCAGCGTTGTTTTATTGGTAGCTAGGGGTATTATTTCACGCTCTTCATTATAAATTAAGTAGCTAAACGGGGAGTTAAATTGTATTTCTTTAGTTTCATGTGCGCCCAATTCAAATACTTGCACATCATTTATCTGTATTTCTTTTCCGGGAAAATAAGCCATTACCTTAACCGGTGTTGGTTCTGGTGATTCATTAACTATAAGGGCATTTCCTGTATTATTTTTAAAATCAGCGTTTTTAATGTTAACTTTTTCTACAAAGAAAAAATCATCTTCGGCAGTTTTAGAATATCTTACCTCACCGTTGCTGATCACTTCAGAAATTAGTGTGTATTTTCCTAATGGCGCATTTTCAGAAACATAATAATTAAAGTAAAAATGCCTTCCACCTTGTATATTCTCTAAAATATCTGCCAGTTTTTCTTTTGTGTTTTTACCGCTTAGGTAACTGGCAACCAAAAGCAAGGGGAAATTTTTATTGAGGTATAAAAGTTTTTTTTGCTCCTCGGCTTCTTTTTTTTTATCTGGTGATGGCAATGCCAGTATGTGTTTCTCTAAAAGCATAGTTACCTTGCCATTTGGGTCTTCAACACCAATACGTACCAACGGAAAAATGTGGTTTTGCTTTAATTTGGAGGTGTTAAAATTCCAGTGGATGGTAATTGTTGCGCCTTGTAGAGTGCGTTTAGGAAAAATACTCATTTAAACTTTTCTTAATTTTTTGATGTTAGCTGGACTGTAAATTTTTGGATAAGTGCTAAACCAGTTCAAAACTGTTTCTTCCCCAAACTGATCATAAGTGCAAGAAATAAGTACCCCTAATTTTTCGTTAAAAATAGATTTAGCTTGGTTTTGGTCATTTTTATAAAGTTCTTTCTGCGCAAACTTTTCAGCTTTTAAGGCAGGCTGATGGTGCAGAAAATGTCCGAAATGATTATTGCAGAAAGCATCATAATCTTTTGTAAAAAGAATGAAGTTATGCCACATCTCGTCTAAAATGAGTAATTCATCCGGGATAAAAACCCCGGGAAGCTGGCTCAGGAATAAAAACTTCTTTGTTTCGGTAAAAATACTTTTGGCTTCGTTTTCACTTACCTTCATCATATTCAAAAACCTATCAATCACGTCTTCGTTCTCATAGGCCATTATTTGCGCAAATTGTTGTGTATCCATCGTATGCAAGAAAAAAACAGCAGGAAAAAAATCCTGCTGTTTTAGGTTTTACAAAGTTACTTTACAATGGCCACCAGTATCGCAATGCGTAGTACCACCAATAACTCTGTTAGCAATGATTGAAGCAATTAAAGCTTCTTTACTTAAATTTTTCATTTTGTAAATGTTTATGAATAACGCCTACTATAATACAGGTGTTCGGCTGCTCCTCATTATTGCAATAACAATTCAATAATAGTAAATTAAAATTTATAATGCAACATTATTGCATTAAAAAACGATTAATTTTATAGTCGCTCTTGCTCTTCTGTGTGCTGGCTTTTGGATTTATTTAGTTTGCCACCTAAATGGTAAACCAAGCTTAAATTTAACCTGCGTGTATCTGGCTTTGTGCTATACTGGTTATTTGCTAAATTGGTGATGGTATAGCCTTGGTAACGGATGGTTCTAAAAATATCGGTAGCATTTAAATTGATGGTTAACCTATTCTTCAACAGATTTCTCTTTACACCCGCATCAACAGAAAAATAATGCTTATGAACATATACCCCGTTTAAAGTAGGCGATGTATAGTTTGCAGAAAGCTCTGCAAAAAGCTCTTTTGCTAAGGTAAAGTTATTGGTGGTTCTTAAATCTACGGCTACTTTGCTCACATTTTTAAAACCTTCTTTCTGTTGTAAAGGATATTTGTTATAACCAACATCAATGCTATTGTTTGTTTTCCAAAAACTGAATACGTCAAAAGAGTTGATGAGTAATAAATTTAATCGTGATCGGTTTTTAAAGTTGATGTTACTGGTCACTAATATTCCGGTTTCATCATTTAAAACAGCACTTTGCGATATAAAATTTGAAGAACGATTATAGGTTAACGTGGCAATATAATTTTCTTTAAAAGTGTAAGTTAAAGCAGTTATCCAAGCTAGCTCTGGCCGCAACTTGGGGTTTCCTTCATAATAAGCGTATTTGTCAGAAAAATACCTCACTGGGTTAAGGTTGCTATAAACTGGCCTGTTAATCCTTCGGCTTATAGAAAATCCTATTCTATTATCGTCATTAAGTTTGTTTTCTATAGTTATTGATGGGAAAAGATTTAGATAATTTCTTTTATTACGAATGCCAGTGCTAATAGAGTTTGCATCTGTTTGGGTAAATTCTAACCTTATACCTGCATTTAATGTGGTTTTTGCCCAATTTTTTTCAGTTGATAAATACGTTGCGGTTATTTTCTCGTTGTAAACAAAGTTATCACTTAATGAGGGCGCAAATTCCAAGTTGTTGTTAATTAAAGAATCATACCTAAAGTTGTTGTCAATCGTAACATCGGCAAATTTTAAACCTGTTTTAAGGTTCAGTTTTTTATTCTTCAAGTGATAATCACCTTTTAGGGATTTAATGGAGATATTACTGGGTTGATGAAAATTTAATTGCT
>JBBSTQ010000444.1:0-3065 GCA_038235745.1 Sphingobacteriales bacterium | reverse complement strand
TAAGTATAGTAATAACCTACCGATTGAAAAAGTAGTTGACGCCATACAGTCTGACCCATCGGTAGCCTACGCTGAACCTAGTTTTATCTACCATACTTTTGCAACGCCAAACGATCCAGATTTTCTGTCAGGCGGTCAGCCCTACCTCAGTCAAGTAAAAGCAGCAGAAGCTTGGACCATACAGCCAGATGCAATCGGAGTGGTAATAGCTATTGTTGATTCGGGTTCTGATTTGCAACATGTTGACTTAGCTAACAATATTTTTTTAAACACAAAAGATCCTATTAATGGTTTGGACGACGACGGGGACGGGTATATTGATAATTACATTGGTTGGGATTTTGTAGGTGCTTCCGCCAGCAAAATTGTAGAAGATAACAATCCAGATATTCCTGCAGATTCACTAGACCATGGTGTGCATGTAAGCGGTTTGGCTTCGGCAGTTACCAATAATGGAATTGGTATCGCGAGTATCGCAAGAAACGCAAAACTGATGATCATAAAAACCGGTGCTGATAACAACGCAAGTGCGATTTATAAAGGATACGAAGGAATTATTTATGCGGTAGATCATGGTGCGAAAATCATCAACTGTTCTTGGGGCGGTCCAGGCGGTGGTGCTTATGGCCAAGATGTGATCAATTACGCCGTTAGTAAAGGTTGCTTAGTGGTTGTTGCTGCTGGCAACAGCAGGACAGACGAGTCGATTTTTCCGGCAGCTTATGCCGGAGCTTTCGCTGTGGCAAATGTGACGAGTTCAGATATTAAAGCAAATTCATCTAGCTATGGTTATCACGTAGCTATTGCTTCCCCAGGGACAGGCATTTACAGCACTATTAACGGAAACAGATACGGCTATAAGAGTGGGACATCCATGGCTTCGCCAATTGTGGCAAGTGCGGCTGCGTTGGTCTCAGCTAAAAATCCAAATTTAACCGGAGTGCAAATAGGCGAAATTTTACGCTTAAATACTGATGAGATTTATGAGGGCTACCCAGATAATCAAGCTTACAAAAATCAATTAGGTAGCGGAAGACTAAATGTTTTTAAAGCAGTTTCCGCAAAGCCTAGTCCATCCATACGTTATCAGAAAATAACTATTGAGGATAGTTCTAACGGAGCACTTGCTGCTGGCGATACGGTAAGCTATTTTTTTGATTTAAAAAACCTTTTACTGGCCACTAATAATTTGGAGGTAAGTTTAACTACAGATAATCCTAATATCAAAATAATTACCAGCACAAAAAATGCGGGAGCATTTGATGCGCTACAACAAAAACCAGTCGGCCCGTTTAAGGTATTGGTAAATACAAATACACCAGAAAATTCTAATGTTTTATTTAAGCTTACTTACAGCAATCCGCTGGCTAACTATAACGCGAAAGAGTTTTTTGCAAGCACCGTAAATCTAGATTATCAAAATATTACGGTTAACCAGCTTTACACTACCATTACCAGCAACGGACGAATTGGTTACAGTGGCGCAAATGCTCAAAATGGTTTAGGCGTACTTTACAAAGATTTTTCTATGCTTTATGAGGGCGCTTTAATGATTGGAATTTCGCCAACCCAGGTTTCCAACAATGCAAGATCTGTTGATGGTAAAACAAACGATGATTTTGCTAAAGTCAAAGGAGTGGGCAGAATCCAAAACTCAGAATTTGCCTACGAAGGAATCTCTACGTTTAATGATCGCAAAAGTAATTTGCCAATTGGCGTATTTGTTAAACACAAGCAATTTGCTTATAAAGATGCACCAAATGATAAGTTTGTGATTGTAGAGTATGAAGTTGAAAACACTAATAATTACGCGTTATCGAATCTCTATTTAGGATTATTTACGGATTGGGATATTGATGAAAGTTCTAAAAACATGTTGAGGTACGATGCTGAGAAGAAGTTAGGTTACGCATTTGCCACCACGCCACTAACACCTTACGCTGGTGTAAAGTTGCTATCTGAGGAGGCGAAACCACTATTTTATCCGCTGTCTTACCAATTAGACAACGATCCTCTGTCAGATGGTAATTTCTCTATCGCCGAGAAGTACGAAACTTTGGCAAGTGGCATAAAAGCGACATCATTAGGCAGTGGCAACGGTTTAGATGTGATGTATGTTATCGGAAATGGTCCTTACGAAATTCCCGCAAACAAAAGCATTAAAGTAGCTTTCGCCGTGATTGTGGGAGATGATTTAGAGGATATCGAGAAATCTGCCGAAGCAGCAAGCGTTAAGTTTAAACAGATGGAAGTTCCTTTAGCTGTTGATTTTCAAATTTCTCAGAACTATCCAAATCCGGCAAATAAAGAAACCAGTATAAATATTAGCATCCCCGAAGATGGATATACAAGCTTGGAGCTTTACGATTATTTGGGTAGAAAAATTAGAACAGTGTTCGCTAAAGATTTAAAAAGGGGGGATGGTACTTACGCAATTTCTTTAGACAATTTAGAGACCGGCCTTTATTTTTACCGCTGTACTTATAAAGGTCAACAAATAGTAAAGAAGATGATTGTTTTAGAGTAATCTTTTAGCCCGCATTAAAGCAAACACGACAGCGTGGTTCGTAGTTTTCTTTCTCGCCTAACAAAAACTGATTCTTATTCTCCACCAAACGATAACTAAAAAGTGCTGGGCCACCACATTTCATACAAACCGCATGTACTTTAGTAACATCTTCTGCAATCGCCAGCAAAGCAGGAATTGGTCCAAAAGGATTTCCTTCAAAATCCATGTCTAAACCAGCAATAATAACCCTTACGCCTTTATTTGCTAGTTTTACACAAACAGCTGGTAGCTCGTTGTCAAAAAACTGAGCTTCATCAATACCTACAATTTGTGCATCGCCAGCGTATAATAAGATAGCAGAGGAATGCTCGACAGGGGTAGAGTGGATAGAGTTTAAATCGTGGGAAACCACTGCTACCTCGTCATAACGGGTGTCAGTTTTAGGTTTAAAAATTTCAACCTGTAGTTTTGCAATTTGAGCTCGTTTTAAACGTCTAATTAATTCCTCGGTTTTTCCAGAAAACATAGAGCCACATATCACCTCAATGCTTCCCCC
>JBBSTQ010000443.1:0-3074 GCA_038235745.1 Sphingobacteriales bacterium | reverse complement strand
GTTCAAATCTTAGATCCAGCAACCGGAACAGGAACTTTTTTGGCGGAAGTAGTGAAACACATTCATCAAAAATTTAAAGGGCAACAAGGCATTTGGAGCAATTACGTAAACCAACATTTAATACCTCTGTTAAACGGATTTGAATTGCTGATGGCCAGTTACGCCATGGCACATTTAAAAATGGATATGCTATTGAGCGAAACCGGTTACAAAGCCACTACCGACCAGCGTTTCCGTATTTTCTTGACCAATTCTTTAGAAGAAGCACACCCAGATAGCGGTACATTGTTTAGCTCGTGGCTGAGTGATGAAGCCGACCAAGCCAATGCTGTAAAACGCGATACACCCGTGATGGTAATTATGGGGAATCCTCCGTATAGTGGCGAAAGCGCTAACAAAGGCGAGTGGATTATGAACCTGATGGAGGATTACAAAAAAGAACCTGGCGGAAAAGAGAAATTGAAAGAGAAAAACTCCAAATGGATTAATGATGATTATGTAAAATTTATCAGGTTTAGTTCGCATTTGATAGAAAAAAATGGAGAAGGGATTCTGGCGTTCATTAACCCGCATGGCTATTTAGATAATCCTACATTTAGAGGAATGCGCTGGCATCTGCTGAAAACTTTTGATAAAATTTACACGATAGATTTGCATGGAAACAGCAAGAAAAAGGAAACCGCACCAGATGGTTCAATAGATCAAAACGTGTTCGATATTCAGCAAGGTGTTAGTATTAATATTTTTGTGAAGAAAAAACAGGAAGTAGTATAAAAAAACAACAAGCTCGTAAGATTTAGAATATTCTACACAGTGTGTGTGAAGTTTTTTAAGAAAGTGAAATGAGAATACTAGGAAAGGTTATGTATTGGAAATACTTAAATTTTATCTTTCGTTTCCCGAGTTTCAAATTGTGCGAACACTGTCCGCACAATTGAGTTGGTTTATTCTCCAGTAGGTTTAACTTATGAATTAAGAACATGCAGTACATTAAAGAAATCAAACAGATTCTTGCTCAGGCAAGGCAAAAAACTTATCAAGCTATTAACACTGCAATGGTAACAGCTTATTGGCAAATAGGAGAAAAGATTGTTTTAGAGGAGCAAAACGGTCAAGATAGGGCTACCTATGGTAAAGCAATCATTAAAACGATAGCTTCTGAGTTAAGTACGGAGTTTGGTAAAGGCTTTTCTGAAAGAAGTATTAGAAATTTCAGACAGTTCTACCTCACTTTTCCTGAAATTGAGAAATGGCAGACAGTGTCTGCCAAATTGAATTGGTCTCATTTTCAGCTAGTTTTAAAAATTAGCGATGAGAAAGCTAGGCAATATTATTTAACGGAAGCTGCACAAAACATGTGGAGTGTCCGCACATTAGAAAGAAACATTTCTACGCTTTATTACCACAGGCTTTTATCATCGCAACTGAAAGAACCAGTAATAAACGAGATGACAGAAAACACAAAAGCACTACAACAAGATGCTTTTGAATTCATCAAAAATCCGGCAGTTTTAGAGTTCTTAAACCTCCCCAACAATTTGGGCTACACAGAAAAAGTGTTAGAAAATGCCTTAATCAACAACCTAAAGAAGTTTATTTTAGAGTTAGGTAAAGGTTTCGCATTTGTAGAACGCCAGCAATTGATACGGACAGAAACCAGTAATTTTTACATCGACTTGGTTTTTTACAATTACATTTTGAAATGCTTTGTGATTATCGATTTAAAAACCACAAAAATTACACATCAGGATGTTGGACAATTGGATATGTATGTGCGGATGTATAACGATGTAAAAAAACAAGAAGCAGATAACCCAACCATAGGTATATTACTATGTACAGAAACCGATGCAACCATTGCTAAATATTCTGTACTGGCAGAAAACAAACAGCTTTTTGCAACAAAGTACTTGCCTTATTTACCTACGGAGGCGGAATTAATTGCCGAAATAGAAAGAGAAAAAGCAATTTTAAACCTTGAAAACAAAATTGATGAGCAAAGATAAATTAGCCCAAGTATTTCACTTTGATCTTTATGGAAAGCGGGAAGAGAAGTATGATTTTTTGAATAAAAATTCTTTGGAAAGTATCGATTTTAAACCTATTCCGAATAAAGCTCCTATGTATTTTATGGTTGAGAAGGATTTTGAGGATGAAGTAGAATATAATTTAGGTATCAGTCTAAACGAATTATTTCCATTAAATAATGTAGGTATAGTTACGGCGAGAGATAGTTTCACAATTCATTCATCTAAAGAAGATGTAAGAAATACGATAGTCGAATTTCTTTCATTAGACGATGAAGCAGCAAGAACAAGGTTTAATCTTGGTAAAGATGTTAGAGACTGGCAGGTTAATTTCGCAAGAAAAGATTTGTTGTCCCAATACCCTGATAAAGG
Source organism: Sphingobacteriales bacterium (assembly GCA_038235745.1). Classification (GTDB taxonomy): domain Bacteria; phylum Bacteroidota; class Bacteroidia; order Sphingobacteriales; family Sphingobacteriaceae; genus Pseudopedobacter. The sequence continues at coordinate 675 of JBBSTQ010000443.1, read as the reverse complement.
AGTTTTTACAAAAATAAGTTATAGACCATTTGACGATAGGTGGACTTACTATACCGGAAAATCTAAAGGTTTTTGTTGTTATCCACGACAAGAAGTAATGAAGCACTTTACCTTGGGTAATAATTTAGGTTTAGTAATAGGAAGACAAGGTCAAGTAGTTGGCTCGATGCCATGGAATTTGTGTTTTGTATCTAAGCATTTAACGGATTTCAATATCTATTATCGGGGAGGTGGAAATACATTCCCTCTCTACCTTTACCCCGAAACCAACGCCCAATTAAGCATCGGCGAAAGCCAAACCCGTGTACCTAATTTAAACATGGAAATTGTTGATAGAATTGCAGAAGGTTTAATGATGAATTTTCAGCCAGAAGACGCTTCGACTCCGCTCAGCGTGACAAACAACAGTAATCACAATGTCAGTCTGAGCGAAGTCGAAGACCATTACGCAAGTCAAGCTCCTTCTCCTTTGGAGAAGGCGGGGGATGAGGCATTTTCCCCAATAGATATTTTAGATTATATCTACGCCGTTTTACATTCGCCAGCTTACCGCGAGAAATACAAAGAGTTTTTAAAAATAGATTTCCCAAGAGTTCCTTATCCAACAAATGCCCGCACTTTTATTGATTTGGTAGATTTAGGCAGGCAACTGCGTGAACTCCATTTATTAGAAAG
>JBBSTQ010000442.1:0-3078 GCA_038235745.1 Sphingobacteriales bacterium | reverse complement strand
ATTGCTTTTTACCTGACAAACAAAGCTGAATTGCCCGTTTCCGTATCAAAAATCTGGTTGATTCATCAACCGTCCTAAAGTCCTCTTTTTCCATAGATAAATATACAAAAATTACTTTAGATTGCCGTCAAGTTAATAATTTCATGGTGTGTTTTTTTTTAATTCGGTTTGTCGATGTTAGGTTTAATAAAATTTAACGTTCCATTTTAACTTTTCAGGTTTTTTGGCAACCAAACTTAACTCTATCAAGTTTTCATTAAGCATTTTAAAATTTGCTGTTCCGTTTTTCAACGAAGCAGATTTAGGCTTTTTACCATTCGTGGCGATGATGATTTTCATGGTCTCATTCTCGACCATTTGTGCGTTTCCGGATAAAATTTGATTAGTATATTTTACGTCTGACAACTCAATATAGCCTTGCATCAAATGCCGGTCTGTTGATAAAACCTGCGGAATTGTTTTTTGCTCATGAACGGACATCATGCGGGCTTCGCCTTTTCTAATTGTGAGCTTTAAAGAATCTGATCCTGCAAAAACCCCGACCAAATTATTATTCCAAAAATCATAGACATAGTATTTTTTATTCTCATTTAAACCTAAGCCTCCGTAACCAGGCGTTCCACTAAAACTTGCTGTTATAGTTTTCGGTTGGCTATCATCCTCATTATAAAAAGTGAGTTGATGCCAGGTGCTATCAACATCAAAATCGTAAACTCTCGGATAATCACTAGAAAACGCATCTATTGGTCTGGCGCTTTGTGGTGTTTGATGAAATGGAAATACACGAGATAATTTATATATCTGATTGGAATTTAGTTGTGCAAAACTTTGCCCAATTAAAAACCGTGAACCTGCCACATAAGACATGGTAAGGAGTTTATTAATGCCATCCTCATTGTTGTTTGTAAAAGCTTTTGATAAGCTTTTAGCATCCATATCATAATTGAACAACACCCTGTTTTTATACCACCTTAAACCACCTCGTTTTACCATTTCGGCATTTAAGGCATCTGTATCGCCCCAAATACGTTGCGATTGAACTGTACCAATTGTAACATCCGACCCTCTAGTTAAGTTCCGTTCCTGTACAAAACTTTTTTCTCCTAAACCGCTCGTTGCTAATTGAAATACATTACGGTAATGGCTTGCCGTTGTAGCATATTTGTCGTCCATTCCGCCATAATAAGCCCAAGCCGTATGCGGATAGTCAAACATCATCCCCTTAACGCCTGCATCATTCAAGTTTTGATAGACACTTTGCATGTGTTTAACAAAGCTGATGTCAGTAAAATCGTAGCTTCCGAAGGTTTCGTTAAACCTATCATTCTGCTTATCAACCACGTAAAAGGATTTATTGTATAGCATGTGACTAGGAAATCGCTCTGCATAATCTTGAGAACGAACACCGGCTTGGAAGTATGTAAATGGCAAGCCACCCAAATCTGTAATAGCCTTTGCCCACTTTTTACTTGTCTCGTACGGCTCTCTGTAATGTCCTTTTAACAGCTCCATCCCTTTACCGCCCTGAGATTTTTCATCCCCACTACCATGTAATCTCCAATGTTCGTCATCCCACCAACCGTTTTGATTATTTTTTGCGTAACAATCGGGTACCAGCCGAATGCCCATTGTGGTATATTTTAACCAACCAGATTTTTTAACCGTTTGCATTTCTGCTACGGCACCGGGCGAATCGTTTATCGCTCTAAGCGCTCGGTTTGTTCCCCCATAATGTGGTTGCATGGCATACCAAAGACAAATAGTAGGAAAATAATAAGCGTCTAAGGTAAAATCTTGTGCTATTCTAACGCTTTTAGCATACTTTTCTGCAATTTCAATTGGGTTTTTGGTTGAAAAATCGAGGTAAAAAGCGTCTTTTTCGGGAAAATAAGTTTGCCCAGGATCTACTAACTTTCCAATTGCATCTTCCGCAAAAAGGTTGAGTTTTATGTTGTCGAAGTTTGGAGCAGAAGGCGTTTTTGCGACAATAGGTGTTCCCATTTTATCATCTGTTACTGCACCCTCAAACAACATTAACTCATTAATTATAGCGTTAGAGCCACTTTCTTTTTTGATTTTAAGTTTTGGCATCCCAGCCTTCATCATCTCGGGCGTAACCAACAAAAAATAAAGTGCTGCATCATTATTGGCTGGTAAGTTTGGCAATTTAATTGGTGCTAAAATTTCAGTTTCCGCTGTTCCGGAGAGCAAACTTATTGATTGGGAGATTGTTGAATCATAAGCTCCAAAGGTTAGTCCAACTGTATAAGTTTTGTTGGGATTTAAGTTCTTTAAACTGACGACCAGTTCCTTTTTATCATACACGATTGACTTTGCCTCAGCAAATCCTCCTGCATAACTGATGTTGAAAATATTCCCGCTCTTGTCAATATCTAAGTATTTGGTTTTCGTCCAAAAATCCGTATTGCCAGCATCAATGTACTCCATTAAAGGAAGTTCATTTGCAAGTTTAGATAGCTCATTTGTTCGACTTCTGCCATCGGTAATTGACGCAAATTTCTCAAACTCTTGATAGGTCAGTCCGCCTGCTATTAGGGAGTGTGGATTACTATGACCGCCAAAGTTTAACAACAAATTGTTTTGTGAACGCAGAAATGGATCAATTCTAATTGCTGTTTCTGCAGCCCCGCCTTCGCCATCCAATAATTTAAAGTTCTGTTCAATATCCAAACCTTTAAAAATAGAGGCATCCACCAAAGGAGAAAAACTTTTAACGGTGTAAGAGTTTTTGAGCGTATTGCTGATGCCACTTTGCATTACCAAAAATGATTGGTTTTTATAGACTTTGATTTCCAATAATTGGTCTGGGTTATCTTTCTTTTTAGTGATGATGAGCAATGCTGCTCCGTCGCCCAGTTTATCACTAACCGACTCAACTTTGAAAGTATTTATTACTCCTTTTTCGTTAGAACAAAAACCATTGACTTGGCTGTACGCGTTTGCAATTGCCTCAATATTTCGTGTTTTATCAAAAGCGTTGTAAGTTCCTTTCGTAAGATCATAATTTACGATGATTAGCCCATTGTCTATTGAAATTATATTGTGCTTTTCTTGAAT
>JBBSTQ010000441.1:0-3083 GCA_038235745.1 Sphingobacteriales bacterium | reverse complement strand
AGGAGGATCTATTTTAGGGGCTTTGATCTACTTTTTCCCAGCTCTTTATGGGGAAGGTTATGTTTCGATAAATAAACTTTTACATGGGGACGAACCACTGCTTTGGGAAAACTCACTGTTGGCAAATCCTATTTTTCAACCGTTCAACGGCCTCATCCTCATTGTTATTCTGTTATTGCTACGGCCGATAACCACAGGTTTAAGTTTGGCTGCCGGTGGGGAAGGCGGTTATTTTGCACCTTCTTTAGTAGCGGGAGGTTTAGTCGGTTATGTAGTATTTAAAACTGTTTTTGTGGTCTCTGGCGATTTAGCGGGTTTGGCGCCGAACACTTTTGTTTTTTTGGGAATGGCGGCCACCTTTGCCTGCGTAATGCGAGCACCCGTAACGGCCATTTTTTTAATTGCCGATACTACAGAAAGTTATACGCTTATTGTTCCGCTGATGATTGTTACCGCAGTGGCTTACACGGTAAAAAACTACTACGATAAAGTTAATCCATTGGTCGCCGGTGGCCATGGAACCATCCAAATGGAAAAATTCATCATCAACCAAATCAACCTGAATGATGTTATTGAGCCCGTAAAAGATTTTATAGATGAGAGCGATAAACTTCGGAACATCATAGCGCATTTCTCTATCTATGAGTTTGCCCTAGCACCGGTAATAGACTCGAACAATAAGATTATCGGGATTATTGAACTTAAAAATTTACGTACGCTTTTAAAGGATTTTGAAACTTACGACGTGAGGACGGCAAAAGAAATTATGGACACTAGTTTTGAGGTAGTGGAGTTTAACGCTTTGCGGAAAAAGCTATCCAGCAACCCGTCAATTATTAAGGATGAACACATTTTGGTAAGGAAAAACGGAAAAGTAATGGCTTATGTTTCGAGGTATAAATTATTGATGATCTATAATCAGTATTTGAGTAACCCTGATCTGTTGTTTAGTAAGTAGAGGGTGGTTTTCAGTTTTGAGCCAAATTCGATGGTGGAAATACCTCATCTTTCGATGAACACATAAAATCTTGCTTGATTCCAATTACTGAATGTAGCAATCAACTGTGAGTTTGCTTCGAAAACTGTTTAAATTTCTTCCGTGTTAGAGTACAAGATCATACAACTTATTCGCTTAATCCTGTAAAAACACTTTCTCAAACGAGCCTATCTTTGTACAATACAAAGAAATGACTTCATCAGAAAATATACAAACGCTTTCTTTGCCCGTTTTGGGCATGCCTTGTGCTGCCTGTGCAAGTAGTGTTGAAAGCATGATTAGCGCCCAGACTGGCGTAGATAAGGCAGAGGTAAACTACGCCACCCAATCCGTTAAAGTTTCTTACCATCCCGACCAGGTGCAACCATCAGCTTTTCAAAAAGCAGTTCAAAGTATCGGTTATGATCTTATAATGGATACTGAAACCGGTAAGGAGAAACAAGAAGAAGTACAGCGCAGCAATTATCAGGCACTGAAAAGTCGTGTAATTGCGGCAACAGTATTAATGTTGCCCGTAGTGGTGATTGGAATGTTTTTTATGGATATTCCCTACGCTAACTATTATATGTGGGCTTTAACTACGCCAGTGTTGTTTGTTTTCGGCAAAAACTTTTTTATCGGTGCTTTTAAACAAGCCCGTCACGGCCAAGCCAATATGGATACGCTGGTTGCTTTAAGTACCGGTATTGCCTACTTATTCAGTGTGTTCAATACCTTAAATCCTGAGTTCTGGCATCGCAGGGGCTTACATCCACACGTTTATTTTGAAGCCGCTGCGGTGATAGTTGTTTTCATCATGCTCGGCAAACTATTGGAAGAACGGGCGAAATCCAACACCTCTTCTGCCATTAAAAAATTGATTGGCCTACAACCGAAAACGGTTCTGGTAGTTACAGAAGATGCAGAAAGAGAAATCCCGATTTCAGACGTTCATATCGGCGACCAAATATTGGTACGTTCCGGCGAAAAAATCCCAGTTGACGGGGAAGTTTATCAGGGAAGTTCTTATGTGGATGAAAGCATGATCTCCGGCGAACCTGTGGCAATCGCAAAAAATAAAGGCGACAAGGTTTTTGCCGGTACAATTAACCAAAAAGGGAGCTTTCGTTTTACCGCCGAAAAAGTGGGTGGCGAAACCATGTTGGCACAAATCATCAAAATGGTGCAGGATGCGCAGGGATCAAAAGCTCCGGTACAAAAACTGGTGGATAAAATTGCAGGGATATTTGTACCGATAGTGATGGGTATTGCCGTGTTAACCTTGTTAGTTTGGGTATTGGTTGGTGGCGAGAATGCCTTTACGCATGGGATGCTTGCAATGGTAACGGTATTGGTCATCGCCTGCCCTTGTGCTTTAGGACTTGCCACGCCAACGGCTATTATGGTAGGCATTGGGAAAGGTGCAGAAAATGGCATCCTAATCAAAGATGCAGAGGCACTGGAATTGGGACATAAAGTAAATGTTGTTGTATTAGATAAAACAGGAACGCTAACTAAAGGTAAACCCGAGGTAACAAAGTTTTTCTGGCAAGAAGGATCAAAACAAGATCAACAAAAGCTTACGAAGATATTCTTCAGTTTAGAGCAACAATCCGAACATCCTTTGGCGGAAGCAATTGCGAAACACCTAAAAGCGGAAAGCATTGATTTACAAGTGAATGAGTTTGAAAGTCTGACTGGAAAAGGGGTGCGAGCAGTTTATGAAGGTCAAACTTATTGGGCTGGAAGTCATAAAATATTAAAAGACCAGCAGATTGTTGTGTCAGAATCTTTACAAAAAGAAATAGATGCCTTACAGCAACAGGCTAAAACAGTTATTTATTTTACTGATAAAACCCAAGTCCTTGCAATTGTTGCCATTGCAGATCAAATTAAAGAAGGCTCGGCAAAAGCGATAAGCGAATTAATAAGCCGGGGAATTGCCGTTTATATGCTTACCGGCGATAACCAACAGACTGCCGCTGCAGTTGCTGCGGAAACCGGAATTACAGATTTTAAAGCAGAGGTTTCACCTTCGGATAAGGCGGATTTTGTTAAACAGTTGCAGGCACAGGGAAAAGTAGTAGCGATGATTGGCGATGGAATT
>JBBSTQ010000440.1:0-3083 GCA_038235745.1 Sphingobacteriales bacterium | reverse complement strand
TTATTAATTGCCGTTAATTTTGCTTGCAGTTCCTCTGTTTTTATCTGGTCACCCTGTACGCCTTTTAATTCTTCCTGTATTTGTTGTTTCAGCACAGAATCCATTCGGCTTTGTTGCTGCTGCCTAATTAAAATGCTTTCTGTTAGATGTAAAGAATCGTTTCTTAATGAATCGGCGGTAACTGCCTGCTTTTTAGTGGCTGCTTTGTCCTGCGAGAAGGAAGCAGACGTGTTGAGTAATAGAAATAGTACAATAAAACACTTTAAAAGGCTAGCCATAACTAATAACAAGTTGAAGCAATAAATATAAATAAAGCTTTCAGTTATTTGCGAAATAAGCGAGCGGATTAAGTAAGAGTTGTGAGCAAACAATCCGAGTTTGATTAGTCAAAAAAACGCGAGATGTACTTCTCGATATCAGATATTAGTCCCTTTTACGCTCCATAAATCCAAATAATCAAAATTCTCCTTTCATACTCTATAAAAAATAACGAACTTCAATTTTTTATTCTCAAAATACAAAAAATGTCAAAAGACAATTCCGAATACTCATTTTGGAGCAAGTACAAACACTTCGCTACAAACGAGATTCTACTTTATGTAATTATGATCATAGGAATCACTCTAGGCATCCTCATTTTAAGCTAGCAAATTAGCATCATAACACATCAAACCAAAAAAATAAAAATGAAACTCAATTTAAAACGTCCGTTAGCTTTCTTTGATTTAGAATCCACAGGTGTAAACGTAGCCTCAGACAGGATAGTAGAAATCTCTATTTTAAAGGCAATGCCAAACGGCGAAGAGGAAGTTAAAACACTTAAAATCAAGCCACTTATTCCTATCCCGTTAGAAACGTCGTTAATCCATGGTATCTACGATGAAGATGTAAAAGACGCCCCAACATTTAAGGAAGTAGCTCAAGATATTATAGATTTTATTGGCGATGCCGATTTGGCGGGCTATAACTCAAACAAGTTTGATATCCCCATGTTGATGGAGGAATTTCTAAGGTCAGGAATCAATTTTGATATTGAAGACCGTAAGTTTGTGGATGTGCAAAACATCTTTCACCAGATGGAGCAAAGGACTTTAAAGGCAGCTTACAGGTTTTATTGCGATAAAGATATCGTGAACGCACACTCTGCGGAAGCGGATATTAGAGCAACTTACGAAGTACTATTAGCGCAACTCGATAAATACGAAGGCAAAGAGTTTGAAGATAAAAAAGGTAACGTAAGCAAACCCGTTGTAAACGATGTGGAAGGTTTACACGCGTTTACCAACCTAAACAAGCCGGTAGATTTTGCTGGCCGTATGGTTTTTAATGATGATGACGTTGCTTGTTTCAACTTTGGCAAGCATAAGGGAAAAACCGTTTTTCAGGTGTTTGATGAAGAACCAAGTTACTACGCTTGGATGATGAACGGCGATTTTCCACTTTACACCAAAAACCGATTGGAAAAGTTTTGGAAAGACCATCGCTCCAAGAAAAACGAGGAAAGGCAAAATCAAAAACCTAAAGAAACTCCTAGACCAGCCCAACATCAAGGTCAAGCCAAACCACAGCAAGCTCAAACTCAGGCTAAACCACAACAAGCTCCTGTAAGAGACAAAAAACCTGCTGGGCCAGCCAATGACGATATGTTGCAACAATTAGCTGATAAATTCAAAAAAATATAAGGATGGTAATTCTAGAAAACGAGTACCTAAAAGTTAAGTTAAGCCATAAAGGTGCCCAAATAAATTCTATCGTAGGTAAAACAGACGGTACTGAATATATTTGGCAGGCAAACCCAGATGTTTGGGCTTTTCATGCACCCAACTTATTCCCTATTGTTGGTGGATTAAAAGACAATACTTTAAATGTGGATGGCAAGCAATATACGTTAGGTCGCCATGGTTTTGCTCGTAATGTAGTGTATCGAAGGATAGAGTCTACGCCTTTACAAGCTATTTTTGAGTATAGGTATGATGAGGAAACGTTGAAAGTTTATCCATACAAGTTCGAGTTTCAGGTAATTTATCATTTAGAAGAAAACAGATTACGCGTTTCTTACAAAGTCATAAACATGGATGCCGGCAACATCTTTTTTTCGGTTGGCGCACACCCAGCTTTCAATGTTCCTTTTACAGCAGGCGAAAAGTTTGAGGATTATTATTTGGAGTTCAGTAATGACGAAGAATTACACACCTATCAATCTGGTAAAGACGGATTGTTAACAGGCCAAACAAATCAGGTTGTTACCGACCAAAATTGCTTGACATTAAGTAGAGATTTGTTTGCACACGATGCTTTAGTGTTTAAAAATATCAAGTCGAGATCCGTTATTTTAAAAAGTGCCAACAGCGATAAGCAGGTAAAAGTTAGCTATCCTAATTTTACATTTTTAGGCATCTGGACTAAAGGCGATGCACCATTTCTTTGTATCGAACCTTGGTTAGGCGTTTCCGATACGCAAGGCGAAGCAAAAGATATTTCCGAAAAAGAAGGAATTCAAATGCTAGAAAAAGGCCATGTTTTTGAAACGGATTACTGTATTGAGGTTGGGTAGTTTATTGGTTCATTGAGTTGAATTAGTTCATTAGGCTTGGCAAGGTGGTTAGACAGAATTATTGAAAGAAATTAGTGCAAGCTGTAACCAACTATTGTAAAACATAACTAGAAGCACATCAAAAGATTATTTGAGCCGATACTAAATAGTTTAAACAAGCAAGCAACATGATAAAGTTGCTTGCTTTTTTTTGTAACGCAAAAATCCTTATTAGATAAACTCGTCTTCGTGTTTCCCTGGCAATTCTCCAGTATCCTGTTTTTTATCTTCTTCAACTGCTTCAAGAGCCTCAGTAAAAATAAAACCTTTTTCGACAGCATGTTTTGCTGCTAATTCAGCATCTTTCAAAAGGTTGATTTCGATGCCTAAAATGGCTGCTTTACTAACTTGGTTCAATACATTTTTGCCTGTCTTTTTAAGGTCTAGATCTCTGATATAAATCGCCAAAATTCTTGTTGGAAATTTGATGGCAATTTCTGTGTAAATGTAAATATCCTGCTGACCGCTATCGCCAATCAAAATGAAATTC
>JBBSTQ010000439.1:0-3085 GCA_038235745.1 Sphingobacteriales bacterium | reverse complement strand
TAAATCCGGCTCATCCAGAGTTCTCAAAAATTAAAGTTTTGGATGTTACTCCGTTTAATTTTGATTCGAGACTGAAACTTGATATCTAAATGTTGAAAGGTTTTTAGCCCTGATTGTAGTGTTACCGGCTTTGTGGTTAAGGCCTGAGGGCGTATGAACGAAAAGCGAGATTGGCTTCCTCAAATTATTCTTGCTCCAAATAATAAAACCAAAGCAAAAACCCAATGCTTATATTTGCAACACATGAAATTTAGTAAATACCATATTGTACCAGAGTTAAAGAAGAGTTTAGATGATTTAGGGTTTAAAAAACCGACTGATATTCAGTTCAAGTCTATCCCTCAAATTCTTTCTGGTCAGGATATTTTAGCCATTGCGCAAACCGGAACTGGTAAAACAGCTGCTTTTGCAATTCCGCTAATTAGCATGTTGGCTGATAACAAACGCAGAGAGCCAGAGCAAAACGTAAAAGCAGTTGTGATGGTGCCGACTCGTGAACTGGCTATTCAGATTGAGCAAGTTTTCAACGAGCTTGGTCAATATACAGATGTCGAAACTATTTCTTTGATTGGCGGAGTTGATATTGAGCCACAGGTTGAAAAGCTCCGCAAAGGTGTTGATGTTTTGATAGCCACGCCGGGGAGAATTTCGGATTTAGTGCATAAAGGGCATTTAAACTTGAAAAAAATTGATTTTTTAGTTTTGGACGAAGCCGATCACATGCTGAATAAGGGCTTTTATAACGATATTAAACATCTGTTGCAGTTTCTGCCTCGTAGAAGACAGACCTTGTTTTTCTCAGCAACCATCGATGAAAATATAAAGGATTTGGCTTATGCTTTAGTAAGTAAACCGGTGCGGATTCAGATTTCGCCAAAAGATCCGGTTTCTAAAAATGTAGATCATTCAGTTGCTTATGTGGCGATGGACGATAAACGTTTCTTTTTGGAGCGAGTAATTAAAGAAAACGAGGGCAAAAAGATACTGGTTTTTGTGAGGACAAAAGTACGAGCGGAAAGGCTTTTTAAAGCGATGGAACGCGTAAATATTGTAACTACGACGCTCCATGGAGATAAAGAGCAAGAAGAGCGGTTTAGAGTATTGGACGATTTTAGAGAGGGAAAAATAAAGATTTTGATTGCTACGGATGTAAGCGCCCGCGGCTTAGATGTTAAAGGCGTGGAGTACGTGGTAAACTACGATTTGCCAGATGTTGCCGAGAATTATGTACACCGAGTTGGGCGTACAGGTAGAGGTAACAACCGAGGAAATGCAGTTTCTTTTTGCAGTGATGAGGAAAAGCCGATTTTGGAAGAGATTGAGACCTATTTAACCCAGCCCATTAAAATAATGAGTATCAAAAAAACGGAGTATGCAGAAACGTTGGCGGTGTCTGAAGGGCATCAAAATGACTGGAAAGCGTTAATCATCGATAACGAGGCGGCAACGTTGAAGTTCAAGAAGAAAAAGAAGAAAAAGTAATTTTATTTTTTGATTATCAGTTGGTTATAATTTAAAATGATTTAGTTTTTTAGAATATACCAAACTTTAATACCTTTGCCTCGGGTTAGTCATCTACGACCAGCTCCTTCTGAACTCCCCCAGGGTGGGAACGCAGCAAGGGTAAGAAGTTGTAGCGGTGCGATAGAAACGACTAGCCCATTTTTTCTCTCTCCTTTCAAATTTCAAACTTATTAAATTTTAAAAATACTCCATTACGCTTAATGTTCGTGTTGAGTTTTTTTGTGGCTCAAATGTGTATTTAGTGTCTGGTTTTAAAATATTAAGCCCGTTTTAATAAAGAATCTGATATATTTGAACTATTAAAATAACGGAATGCTTTTTGTCATCTGATTAAAGGCAATCGATTTTTAAAACAACCAAAAATTAAAATAATATGAAATTTTTTATTGATACCGCAAACTTAGCTCAGATTAAAGAGGCTCAGGAACTAGGTGTATTGGACGGTGTAACTACCAATCCAAGTTTAATGGCTAAAGAAGGCATTACAGGCGAAGAAAATGTGCTACAACATTATAGAGATATTTGTGCTATTGTTGATGATAACGTAAGTGCCGAAGTTATTTCGACTGATTTTGACGGAATGGTTAAAGAAGGTAATGCTTTAGCTGCACTTGACGATAAAATTGTTGTTAAAATTCCGATGGTTAAAGACGGAATTAAGGCTTTGAAATATTTTAGCGACAAAGGAATTAGAACCAACTGTACGTTGATTTTTTCCGCTGGTCAAGCTTTATTAGCTGCAAAAGCAGGCGCAAACTACGTATCTCCGTTCTTGGGTCGTTTAGATGACATAGGTGCTGATAGCTTTGGATTAATTGAAGATATCCGTTTAATTTTTGATAATTACGGTTATGAAACTGAAATTTTAGCGGCTTCAATCCGTAACTCTGTTCACATTGTAGAATGTGCTAAAATTGGTGCAGATGTAATGACTGGTCCTTTAAGTTCAATTTTGGGATTGTTGAAGCACCCATTGACAGATAGCGGCTTAGCGCAGTTTTTAGCAGATCATGCTAAGGCAGCAGGTAAATAATATCACTTTTTTGAGATTTGAAAAGCCACCTTTTGGGTGGCTTTTTTCGTTTCAAAAGTTTTGAAATTCATTGCCAAACCAATTTTAGGCAATCCAACACGAAAACGTTAAATTTGATTATCATCTCACATTAGTTTAAATTGACAAAATGCAAGATACCTCCATCTATAAGCCAAAACATAAAATCAGATTTGTGACCGCCGCTTCTCTTTTTGACGGGCATGACGCAACCATAAACATTATGCGAAGAATTTTGCAGTCGTCTGGAGCGGAGGTTATTCATTTGGGGCACAACCGTTCGGTGGATGAGGTGGTAAACTGTGCCATTCAAGAAGATGTACAGGGCATTGCAATGACGTCTTACCAGGGCGGGCATATCGAATACTTCAAGTACATGTTTGATTTGTTGAAGGAGCGAGGAGCAGGGCACATCAAGATTTTTGCAGGTGGCGGTGGAGTGATTCAGCCTGAGGAAATCAAGGAGCTAGAAGCTTACGGCATTAGTAAAATATACTCGCCAGATGACGG
>JBBSTQ010000438.1:0-3089 GCA_038235745.1 Sphingobacteriales bacterium | reverse complement strand
TGATATCAGCGTGAAAGACCTTGCTACTCAAATTGAGGGCAAAAATAAAGCGCAAAAAAAATTACCTTCATGGTTCAAAACAAACGGAATAATTTATCCGCCGAAGCTGAATTTAGAGCAATCATCCTCAGAAATTGCTGCAAGGTACAAGGCTTCGTTGGTTAACGGAGGTTCACTAATTGATTTAACCGGTGGCTTTGGTTCTGATGCGTATTACTTTGCAGAGACGGCAGATTCCGTTACACATTGTGAATTGAACGAAGAACTATCTGACATTGTAAAACATAATTTTGAAGTTTTAGGTGTGAAAAACGTAACCGTTAAAGTTGGCGACAGTTCTGAAATTTTAAAAGACTCCAAAAAATTTGATACCATTTATTTAGATCCTTCTCGTAGAGCCAACGCTGGTCGTGTTTTTCTTTTAAAGGATTGCGAACCAGATGTAGTTGCAAAACAAACAGCTTATCTGCAAAAAGGCAAGCGAGTGCTCATCAAAGTTTCTCCAATGCTGGATATTCAGTCGGGTTTAAACGATTTAAAAAATGCTTCGGCCGTACATGTAGTTAGCGTAAAAAATGAATGCAAGGAACTCATTTTTGTATTGGAACAGCAACCAACAACTGAGCCTGTCATCAATTGTGTTCTGTTAAACAAAGACGAAATTAAAGTCATCAGCTTTAACTTAACTGAAGAAAAAAACACAGAAGCAAAATCAGGAAAGTTGCTAAACTATCTGTACGAGCCGGATGTTGCGTTGTTAAAAGCAGGAATATTTAAGTTGCTGACGGAAAGATATCCAGTGTCCAAAATTCATCAGCATAGTCATTTATATACCTCAAACGAATTGGTGGATTTCCCTGGAAAACGCTTTAAAATCATCAAAAGTATTTTGTTTAATGACTTTACCAAGGCACAAGTTCCCAAACAAATTAACTTAGTTTGTAGAAATTTTAGCCTTAAGCCAGACGAGCTTAAAAAGACATTTAAATTTAAAGACGGCGGTAACGATTTCTTGTTTTTTAGTACCGATTACAAAAATCAAAAGATTGTTATCCACGCTCAAAAAGTATAGGTGTAAAGGCAGAAGGTTTGAGGTAGAGGGTTTAAGGCTGTTGATAGGCGATAATAATTTTATGATTCAGAATTTAAAATCGAGCATTGGACAATTTAGGTTGGTGTGCTTTTTAGAAGGTATTACGCTTTTGGTATTGATTTTTATTGCCGTTCCGTTAAAGTATATGTTTGACAACCCAATCGTTTCTAAAATCTTCGGACCAATACACGGTGCATTGTTTATTGCTTATGTAGGGTACACTATTTTGTTTGCGTACAGACTAAGATGGAGTTTCATGAAAATATTTTGGGTAAGTATTGCCAGCTTTTTTCCGTTTGCTACTTTTTATGTAGAGAAGAAGGTACTGTCGAAGATACCTGCGTAGAAGAGTTGCATTAGCCTACGGAGGAAAGAGCACCGAATCCGTTATGAGAATCTCCACGCCAGTTGGTGTATTATGATCTCTGATTAAAACACCGCCCACATCGTCATGCTGAGGACAGGAAGCGTCTGACGAGCAAAGTTTGCCGTTATCGCAATAGTGGTCACTTTTTGATCTCGCTACCTATTTGTGAGATGTTTTCCCAAAGGGATGCCTTGGGCACACTATCGTTCAACATGACGAACTTAATAAAAACCGCCCCCTTTGTCACGCTGAGGACCCCGATAGCTATCGGGGGAAGCGTCACGAGCAAAGTTTGCTGTTATCAAAATAGTAGGCTTATCGATATTGCTATCTATTTGTGAGATGTCTCTCTATCGTTAGACATGACGAAATGGATAAAAAAAGGTCGGTTTGAATCACCAAACCGACCTTGATTCTTTTAAAAATTCGGTTATACCTTTCTTACATTTATAGCTTGTGGACCTTTTTTTCCGTCTTCTACTTCAAATTCAACTTCGTCATTGTCTTTGATTGCATTCACACCGCCTTCAACATCCTTGAAATGTACAAAAATATCTTTGCCCTCGTAAATAATAAAGCCAAATCCCTTTTGGGCATTAAACCATTTAACGGTACCGTTTTTCATAAAATATTGATTTTTAGATTTATAATTGAAAATCGAATATAAGATTTTTTTTAGTTTAACAGCCCACATTATTTATTTGGTTGAGGGGTCATTCTTAAATACGGCTTAATTTCTGTAAATCCTTTAGGGAATTTCGCAGGAATATCTTCGGTTTTAATCGCTGGAGAAACCACAACATCTTCGCCGTCTTTCCAATCTGCTGGTGTTGCAACACTGTGGTAAGCGGTTAGTTGTAGGGAATCAATTACGCGTAAAATCTCTTGAAAATTTCTACCTGTTGAAGCAGGATAAGAAATAATCAGCTTAACTGTCTTATCTGGGGCTATTACAAACAAAGAACGTACGGTTAACGTAGCTGACGCATTTGGGTGCATCATTCCGTAAGCCTCAGCAACTTCCTTGCTTTCGTCTGCAATAATTGGGAAGTTAACCTCAACATCTTGAGTCTCGTTAATATCTTTGATCCAGCCTCTGTGCGATTCCGCAGAATCAACGCTTAGCGCCATCACTTTAACATTTCTTTTATCAAACTCTGGCTTTAACCTAGCCGTTGTTCCTAGTTCTGTAGTACAAACTGGCGTATAATCTGCCGGGTGCGAAAACAATACGCCCCAACTATCTCCTAAATATTCATAAAAATCAACTTCGCCAGAGGAAGTGTCTACCTTAAAATTTGGTGCAATGTCTCCTATTCTTAACATAAATTACTTTTTTTTATTTTACTCTACCAATTTAGTAGAGATTTATTTATTTACCAAATCAATATTGATAAATTAACAATTATGACATAAAAAAGCATCCTCTTTTTGCGAGAATGCTTTTTTTGAAAGCACAAGCCTAAAAGCTTAAAGCCAAAGGTCTAACTAACTAACTAACTAACTAACTAACTAACTAACTAACTAACTAACTAACTAATGTTGGTGACCACCTTCGCCATGCACATGACCATGCTCTAACTCTTCTTGAGTTGCTGGTCTAACTTCTTGGATTGTTCCATTAAAATG
>JBBSTQ010000437.1:0-3093 GCA_038235745.1 Sphingobacteriales bacterium | reverse complement strand
TATCATTAGCAGTTATGCCCCAAGCAGTGAACAAGGCGAATTGCAAGGTGCATTAACAAGTTTAATGAGTGCGACTACTATATTTGCGCCCCCGTTGATGACGGGTATTTTCTCATATTTTACCGCAAAAGATGCTCCAATTCATTTTCCAGGCGCTCCGTTTTTATTGTGTTCGGTGTTGATTTTAATTAGTGTGATATTAGCAAAGCGAAGTTTAACGGCGGATCAACCAACCAAGTAGAATTCGATTTCTTAAGAATCTATAGAAAGTTATCTTTGCAGCCGATGCTCAAAAAAATTAACATCCAAATTCAGTATTTGCTCTTAAAAATAATCGATAGTTTTTATCCGATTTTCAAGAAGCTGATACCTTTACAAACCTACCGTTATGCAGTTTGCGGTGGCGGAAATGCAGTGCTTAACTTTTTAATATTTGCGGTTACAGAAAACTTCATTGTTAAAAAGCAAATTGTCCACGTTATTCCAAGCGTAGCCATTAGCTCCCATATTTTTTCGTTTTTAGTTGCTTTCGGAATCACTTTTCCAATTGGATTTTATTTAAATACTTATGTAGTTTTCGGTGGTTCTTACTTGCTGAAAAGAGTGCAGCTGATCAGGTACTTTTCTGTGGTTAGTGTGTGTATTTTGTTGAACTATATATTTATGAAGCTTTTCGTAGATCTATGGGGATGGTATCCAACGCCTTCGTATATGCTGACCTTTGTGGTAGTGACCTTGTTTAGTTATTTCTCACAAAGGAATTTTTCCTTTAAGAAAGCAGTATAGACTAACCTCTCCTAAAAGGCTTTAGTAATTCCTCCAAACCATTAATTTTGATTTCATATATCGTTGCCAACTGATGCCCGAGTTTTCCTGGCGGCCAACCTTTAGATGCAAACCACTCTAGGTATGAAACTGGCAAATCGCACAACAACCGACCTTTGTACTTCCCAAAATGCATTCGCTCTTTAACTAAATCGAGTAGAATTTGTTTGTCCATTTGTTTTGGTCAATCCTTATTTAAATAGCTTCCCCAAAAGTAAGCAAATTAAAATCTGGGTCGAGCAAAGAAAATTCTTTTTGTCCCCAAGGTTGTGTTTTTAGACCGCCATTAGGATGAATTTTAACACCATTTGCTATTAGTTCTTGATGGAAATCATCAATTGAATTTGTGCGGATATAAACTTGTCCGTAATTTTCGGCGGCAACAAGTGCAACAAATTCAAAGAAATGGATTTCAATTTCGTCTTTCTTTATTAGGATGTAATTTCCATAATCCCCAATAATCTTAAAACCCATTTTTAGGTAATAAGCTGATGTTTCCTCTTTATTACGCATGGGTAGTTTCGGGCATATACTATTTAGCATCTCTTGATTTTATTAATGTTCTACTAAGATTCATTGCTTTTTTGTAATTCAAAGCTTGATTTAGCAATATTAACCAAAATTGTTTTTATTTCTTCCTTAATATATGACAGAAAATCACAACAGCTTTCCACATTTGCAACCTTTAAAGAAGATTTTTTCTATCTTGATGCGGTAAAAAGTTAGATAATTGTATATGTTTTTAGCAACAAAATTCAGTAGCGACACATCAGAGCCGTTCGTCATGTTGAGTACAGCGAAACATCTCACAAACAGGTCGTCACAAAGCATGGCAACTCGACAAGTGTGATGTTTCTCCCAAAGGGATGGCTTTGCCACTATCGTCAACATGACTGGGTGTTTTACTTTGCAACTTTAATTTTTTCTGAATTCATCTGGCTGTAGTCCAATATTTTAATATAAAAAACAATGCAAACCTATAACGATATACACCAGCAATTTGCTTCATTTTTTAAAAGTGAATCGTTAAAACCATTGGCTTACTTAGTTTCAAAAAAACTAGCAGAAGGGCATATCTGTTTAGATTTAACCGACAATGATTTTGAAAAAGAAGAGCTTCCCTCCTATTATTTAGGTTTAGAGCAAGTCCTGACCAAAATCGCTGATAACAAACTAGTCACTCAAGATCCAGAAAACAAACAGCCTTTTGTGTTACACCAAAATAGACTGTATTTGCAACGATATTTCAATTACGAAACTAGCATTCTCAACCGTATTAAAGCGTTTGTGAGTAGCGAAAAACAAACCGAAGCCGAACGGATTAAACAACTTACAGAGCAAAACGAATTTATTCAATCGTTATTTAAAAGCCAAGCGGGAATTACAAATTGGCAATTGGCGGCAGCAGTTAGCAGTTACATCAATAATTTCAGCATTATCACAGGTGGTCCCGGAACTGGTAAAACAACGACTGTCGCGAAAATATTGGCTATCTTATACTATTTTAACCCTGCTTTGAAAGTGGCTTTAGCCGCACCGACGGGAAAGGCATCTGCAAGAATGGCGGAATCTTTAAAAAACGCCGACTTACAAGTCTCCGAAAGCATCAGACAAAAGTTTCAAGAAATGCAACCCGCAACGTTGCATCGTTTATTGGGTTACATTCCAGATTCGCCGTACTTTAGGCACAACGCAAGTAACCAGTTGAATTTCGATGTAATTATCGTGGATGAATCCTCCATGATTGATGCGGCGCTTTTTGCGAAACTGTTGGATGCTATCGCACCAGAAACCCGACTGATTTTATTGGGCGATAAAAACCAACTGGCATCTGTAGAAGCGGGAAGTTTGTTTGGCGATTTATGCATGGCACAAAATGAACTGAACGTTTTTTGCGCAGAACGTCAGTTGCTGATCAATTCTTTCATTACCGACGAAACTTCACAAATTGGCAAAGAAACAGAGTCTTCACAACACACACTTTTTCAGCACATTGTAGAGTTGCAATATAGCCATCGTTTTAATAGCGAAAAAGGAATAGGCAAACTCAGCAGTGCAATAATTAACAACGATGTTGCAAAAATAAATCAGTTCATCAGTGAGAGTAAAGACGAACAAGTTTTTATAGATCCCGGATTTGAGTCTTCCATTTTCGAGAATTTTGTTGCTGGTTACGAAGAATACATCAAAGAACCCGACATCAAATCGGCCTTAGCCAAATTGAATAATTTGCGGGTTTTATGCGCCATTAGAGAAGGCGAACAAGGT
>JBBSTQ010000436.1:0-3095 GCA_038235745.1 Sphingobacteriales bacterium | reverse complement strand
GCTTTAGCGTATAATAGTTGTTACTGTTTAATGGGTTGTGATCTGTAAAAAAATAACTGCTTAACGTATTGCTATTGCCCTTGCCGTTCATTATAGCAATGCTTTCTTCCTTTTTGTCATTGCCAGAACGTAAAATTTCAAAATGTGAATTGTTTTGTTCCGAAGCAGTTTGCCATGTTAGTTTTACGCCATTGCTCTGGTTTTTTCCGGAAAAGGAAACTAAAGAGATAGGAAGTGTATTGCTAATTGTTCCCCTTAACGCTAAACTATTTCTAGTGGTAGATGCTGGTGTTTTACCAATTGCAAAAGCACCTCCGGCAGTGGTAGCGCCCCACGCATATAGTCTAAATTTTACGTTTTCATTAGTAGGGATATTTTGTAATGCAGCTATGTTTTGCAAGTTTAACTCTGATTGTAAAACACCTTCATCAGAACTTAATAGTGATACATCTGCTGTCCCGATTTCTACAAATGGCGCACCATTTCTGCTATATTGCCATCTAAAATTATCAGCACCGTTTGTGGTTCTTCTTAAAATATATTGTAAGGATTGTAAATTCAAATATTTACCAGCCACATTTGGGGTAACATCAAACTCATAATATTCATTATTGTCTAAAGCTGTTTGTTTGGTTGATGTAGTAAACTCTGTAGCGGTAGCGTTAAATGATCTTGCTAAAGCAGCAGGTAAAAAACCGGCTCCCCTAACTAAGCTAGACGAGTTTAAAAGAGAATTTGTTGTTGTAGAAGATTGGCTAATTTCGCTACCCGTTGTTGCCGGTGTACCAAATTGCCATGCTAAAATAGGAGTGGGGGTATTTACTTCGCCTCTTATTGCTAAAACAGGAGTTAAATCTGTTGCTGCATATCTTGCAAAAGCGGTAGTGCCACCGGTAGAACTTATCTCCCAAGCGTATATTCTTAACCTTACAGTAGTTGTAGAAGGTATGTTTTGCAGGTCTGCAATTCCGCTTAGGTCTATTGGAGTTTGTACAACTCCATCAGTATTTGTATCAGTAAATCCGCCATCTGCAGAACCAATTTCTACAAAGGCAGCTCCATTAATACTATACATCCACCTGTAGGATTTTGCCCCTGCACTGCTTCTTCTAATTTTTGCCTCAATAGCAGACAAGGAAGCAGTAAAACTAGTTTTTGGCTTTATGGTAAGTTCATAATAAACATTGTCATTTATTGCATCTACTTTTGTTGTTGCTACACCACCGTAGGATGTTAGGTTTGAGCTGAAACCCCTTGCTAAACCTGTCGGATTAAAGCCTGCCCCTCGGCTTAGTGTAGATTCTTCCATTCCTGCGTTTGTATAATAAGAACTGGCTGTAACTTCAGTCCCTGCGGTGGCAGGATTACTAAACTGCCAACCTAATAATTGGCCTAATTGTGCATGCGTGTTTAGGCTAAAACACAGTAAAATTAAGGCTGTTATACAGCCAAGAACATTTGGTAATTTTGTTTTCATGATTTTGCTTTTTGAGTTTTTAATTTGATTTTTTATGAATTTTTGATGTTAAAAGATTTGGATAGTCGGTAATAATCCCATCTACATTTAAAGATTGGAGTTCTTGAATTTCTGGAAGCGTATTTACCGTCCACGGGATTACTTTAATGCCATTTTGGTGGCATTTTTCTACTAATTCGGCATCCACAATTTTATAGGCCGGACTTAAAATAAACGGCTTAAAGCCGAGGTCTTTGAGGTAAGCGTCATAAGTATCTTTCTCACTTACCAAAAAAGCAGTTTTAATTTTCGGGTGTTTTTGATGGATGATTTGTAATGTTCTTTTATCAAAAGATTGAATGATTACATAGGGCGTAATTCCTTTTTCTTGTATCACTTTAATTAAAAGATTCACAAATTTTTCTGGGTTGGGATGCAATACACCATCTCCTTTAGCACTGCATTTCGCTTCGATATTGTAAAAAACTTGAGGCTTTTTGTTTGCTGTAAGATAAGTTTGAACGCTGTCAATTAAGTCGGCTAAACGTGGTATATATGTTTTTGCTTTGTGCTGTTGCGGAAAGCCGGGATAATACTTTGAACCGACGTCGTATCTTTTTAGCTCACTATAATTCATCTGATAAATGAGCTTCTCTTTTCCCTCGGTTTTGGTAAATGAAGTACCGTTTGGGTTTAGGATGAAATTTGCATTCAAATAATCATCATGTGTAACCACCACTTCGCCATCTTTAGAAATATGGATGTCCATTTCTAAAGTGTTTACGCCTAAATCGATGGCTTTTTTCATAGCTATGATTGTATTCTCTGGAAATAATCCACGCCCACCACGATGAGCTTCTACATCAAAGCTTGGAAATGCAATAGCGGGTTTAGAGTTTAGTTTTGTGGTGTTACAGGCACAAAGCATTCCTGACCCTAATAAAAAAAGCAGTTTAATTTTTGTTGACATTTTCTATTTTTTTAACGCAGAGTTCTTGTTTGTAAATGTTTTTTAACCACGGAGGTCACAGAGTTGGGTGGTAATTGCCTTATGGCTCTGTGTCCTTTGTGCCCTCTGTGGTTATATTTTTTTTAAAAAAATTAGATATTAGCTTCGTGTTTTTCTATTTGAGTTTTATATATCTTTAAGCTCTTTAATAAACTGGTTTCCAAACCTATCTGTTACTTCTATTTTTACAGATTTTGCCTCAGGACTAAAATGCGCTATAAAAAGATGGTCTATTTGTGTAGGTTCGGGGAAGGTACGGCCGGCGGGTAGTTTATCGCCTTTGTAAAGTGTTACCGAAAGCGGGTCATAACCGGTTTGCTGTTCCATCTCTTTGAGTTTTTTACCATCGACAGCATATTTAACTTTCCACTCAGGGTCCCAATTCCAAACGTTAACCAAAAGTCTTTTTTGGTTGGTTAAAGTGTCAACATAAGCGGTTAGTTGATGGTCTTTCTCTAAACCAGTCGGTTTGTAATACCACTCTAATTCGTTGCCTTTTACGGTATAAACGCCATATCCGCGTGGAGTGCCGTCGGTACAAATTGGCCCTGTCCACCATGCGCCACAAACGGTTCCGTGGTTATGTTCGTAAACATTATTATGGATGTTGTTGACGTTAAAATGGGTATG
>JBBSTQ010000435.1:0-3095 GCA_038235745.1 Sphingobacteriales bacterium | reverse complement strand
TCATTCTTTCTCTATATTTACCCACAAACAAACTATCATTTTTTATGGAATTCATCGTCATATTGCTGTTAGTGATTGTAGTTGTACTCATTTTACAACAGAAAACTTCAGTTAACGAAGGTTTTGGAAGCATCGAACTTCAGATTTTAAAACTTCAAAACGCCCTCAAATCGCTTGAAGCGACTAAGGAAGTCAAGCAAAAAGACGACCCAAAACTAGAGTTTGTTGCGCCTCAGTTTAAAAAACCAGTCGTTGAACCAACACCTATCATACAGGAATCAATCCCAGAGATAATAACAGAAATACCAAAGCCAAAATCGGAGCCAATCCCAATTGGGATTGAGGAATACAACAAGCCGAAACCCCAATTTCCGCAGCCTAAAGAACCCAAATTATCTTTTTTTGAAAGACATCCTGATCTGGAGAAATTCATTGGAGAAAATCTGGTAAATAAGATTGGAATTGCTATTCTGGTTCTGTCAATAGGTTATTTCGTTAAGTACGCCATCGATAGTAATTGGATTGGCGAAATTGGGCGAGTAGCGATAGGAGTGGTTTGCGGTGGAATCTTAATTGGTATTGCGCATAAAATGAGGAACGATTATACGGCGTTCAGTTCAGTACTCGTAGGTGGCGGTTTGGCCGTTTTCTACTTTACCATTACGTTGGCATTTCATCAGTTCAACCTGTTTAACCAAGTCACTGCATTTATAATCCTCATTGTAATTACCATATTTGCCGTTGTATTATCCTTACTATACGATAAGCAAGAGCTGGCAATCATCGCATTAGTCGGCGGGTTTCTAAGTCCGTTTATGGTCAGCACAGGAAATGCAGATTTCAACGGTTTGTTGCTTTACTTGGTAATCTTAAATGTGGGATTGTTGGTTATTGCCTATTATAAATCGTGGCGAATACTAAATATTACCGCATTTGCTTTAACTGTAGTGTTTTTTGTTGGTCTCCTTACGCAATTAACTGCCCCAAGTTATTACATCGGATTTATTTATGCAACCATTTTCTACTTGCTCTTTTTCGCAATCAACATTGCGTATAATGTTAGGGAAGGAAAAAGTTTTGTGGCATCAGATTTCAGTATTCTGCTAATAAATACAGCCCTTTATTTCGCCGTCGGACTTTATCTTTTAACCCAAATGCAATATGGGCAGTACCGAGGATTGTTCACTGCTACTTTAGCCGTTATAAATCTCGGACTATCGTATTTGCTTTTTCGCAACCGCAAAGTGGATTCCAATGTGCTTTATCTGTTGATAGGAATTACGCTAAGTTTTATCTCGCTAACTGCGCCAATCCAACTAGAGGGAAATCGGATTACGCTGTTCTGGGGAACGGAAGCCGTAGTTTTGTATTGGTTATACCTAAAATCAGAAATAAAATTCACTCGGATTACCTCGCTGGTCATTTGGGTGGCTATGCTGGTCAGTTTAATAATGGACTGGATGGCTGTTTATTCCACAAGCCAGGAATTTACGATCTTGGCAAATAAAGGATTTGTCACAACTATTTTTTCAGCTGTAGCTACCTTCGTTTTAGCGGTTTTAGTAAACAGAGATCAGATTGAACCAGAGCCGTTTGAGTTTAGAATCCCAAGAATCACGTTCCAAATTATGGGGATAGTATTGCTTTTTATGGCTGGCTTTTTTGAGATCAACCACCAGCTCACTACCCGCTACCCACTCCATGACTTAAATGTAGTTTACCTCGTGTTATATGTTTCAGCATTTGCTGTGATTTTATATCTGGTGGCTCAACGACAAACTTTGATTACGATAAATTCGACGGCTAAACTGGCGATCCTTACCGCACCCATTGTGATTTATTTTTTATGTTATTCCTATTTTTCATCTGTTCAGCAGGATATTTTGATAGAAAAACAGATTTCGGAAAATCACTTTATCGCACATTGGGTTTCTTCCGTATTCGTTGGGATTCTCTTTTATCTACTGATTCAAGAATGTAGAAAAAGTTTGAGTGACACTATGCTTACCAAGGCAACTTGGGCAATATGCATAGGCATTGTCCTTTTCTTGAGTTTGGATATCAACTTGGCAAGCAACATGCTTTTTTATTCGGAAGCTCAACCAATTCATCTCGTTCAGGAAGTGTACATAAAATCTGGTCTTCCGGTATTGTGGGGAGTTCTTTCTTTTGCGATGATGTGGTTGGGGATGCGGTTTGGGAATCGAACCCTTAGAATTGTTTCGCTAAGTTTATTCAGTTTGACCTTATTAAAACTGTTTTTGTTCGACATCAGAAATATCCCTGCTGCGGGTAAAATTGTAGCGTTCTTTTGTTTAGGAGTGTTGCTTTTAATTGTCTCGTTTATGTACCAAAAGGTTAAAAAGATAATTATTTCAGATGAAGTTAAACCCGATGTTGAGGCGGAAACCAGAAGTGAGGAGGAACCAAATGTTTAAGAAATTACTTTTATTTTATCTGACCTTTTCCGCAATGGGCTCTGTTGCAACAGCGCAAGACACATTCGGGTATAAAGCGGATATTGCAACCGTTAATCAACCTGGCTTTTTTAAAATTTATCTAAATCCAAGGCTACTTGCCAAGAGTAATACAGATTTATCTGACTTGAGGATAATAGACGAGAAGCGAAGCTTTGTCCCTTATATCAGATTGCAAAACTTGCCTTCAGAAAAAGAAAATTTCCTCAATTTTCCAATTGTAGAAACTTCGGACAATACTGATTCTATAACTTCTGTGGTGGTTGAAAACAAACAAACTCTATTGATCAGCTCTTTGTGGTTGAAACTTAGAAACACAGCTGTTTCACGTAAAGTTGATGTTCTGGGCAGTGATGACAATACAAAGTGGTTTGCAATTGATGAAGGAATTCCACTTCAACAGGCCGTCGGCGGTAATGATGGGAGTTATTTGCAATCGCTCACTTTCCCTGCAAGTGGTTATAAGTATTTCAAAGTCAATGTGGATAATAAAGGGAAGAGCCCATTGAAAATTCTCCAAGCAGGGATTTTCTCTACACAGACAGCGACACCAGATTTCAGCATGTTGCCTGCGCCTTCCGTTACACGTAAAGAGGGAAAAGACAAAAGCACTTATCT
>JBBSTQ010000434.1:0-3102 GCA_038235745.1 Sphingobacteriales bacterium | reverse complement strand
GAAATCAATCGCAATTAGCGGTTCTCCAAGAGAGAACGTAGGGAAACGCGACGCAAAAGAGCTGCGTTACGAAGGTAAAGTGCCTGCTGTATTATACGGTGGAAAAGAACAAATTCACTTTGCTATTGACGAACCAGCGTTGAAAGGCTTAGTTTACACACCAGAGGTTAACTTTGCAGAATTAAACGTAGGTGGCAAAAAATACAATGCAGTAATGCAGGATATTCAGTTCCACCCATTAACTGAGAAAATTGTACACATCGACTTTCTTCAATTATTTGATGATAAAAAAGTAACTATCGAAATCCCAGTAAAATTAACCGGAACTTCTCCAGGTGTTAAAATGGGTGGTAAATTAGTTCAAAAGTTACGTAAGTTAAAAGTTAACGCATTGCCAGGTAAAATGCCTCAAGAAGTAGAAGTATCTATTGAGCCATTAGAAGTTGGTAAATCTGTTAGAGTGCGTGATTTAGCATCAGCTGATTATGCAATTACCAACGTAGCAGAAGACACTATCGTTTCTGTAATTATGTCTAGAGCATTAAAACAAGCAGAACAACAAGCAGGACAACCTGCAAAGAAATAAGCTTTTTTAGCTTGAAAAAGAAACCTCGTTATTTATTTAGCGAGGTTTTTTTGTTTTAAAGAAGGTGGGTTTGGTAGTTTATCTTTGGAAGGTCTTCTTTCCCGCTTTTATAAAAATAATCAAAATAATTTTTCAAATTGTAAATTTTTGAGCGTTTTAAAACGCTATCCACTATTTCTTTTTGCAAATTGCGTTATGGCTAATGCAAAAAGGATATCGTCTCGATAGCTATCGGGACTATCGTTAACGCTTGCCTCGTAAAAATTAAATCTGGTTTCTAAAGTTTTTCAATAATATATCACATGTCAGAAACAATCCTAATCATTGGCTCAAATGGGCAAATAGGCACCGAGCTGGTTGCTGAACTTAGAAATATTTACCCAGCAAGTGATGTAGTTGCTTGCGATATCCGTCGCCCAGATTATGATACCATAAACGCAGGCCCTTTTGAATTTGTAAATGTTTTAGATAAAGACAACCTGAGAGCGGTCTTTGAAAAGTATAAGCCCAAACAAGTTTATCTGTTGGCCGCCTTACTTTCGGCAACAGGCGAACAAAATCCAAAACTAGCTTGGGATTTGAACATGAATGGTTTACTAAATGTGCTAGATTTCGCCATTGATTTTGGAACGCAAAAGGTTTATTGGCCAAGTTCTATTGCGGTTTTTGGACCAAGCTCGCCAAAACAAAATACGCCACAATACTGCACCATGGATCCAAACACGGTTTACGGGATCAGCAAGTTAGCTGGCGAACGTTGGTGCGAATATTATTTCAACAAATACGGTTTAGATGTTCGTAGTCTGCGTTATCCGGGGTTAATCAGTTGGAAAGCAATGCCCGGCGGCGGAACCACAGATTATGCCATTCATATTTTTCATGAAGCACTGAAGAAAGGAAGCTACAGTTCTTTCTTATCCGCAGAAACCACATTGCCAATGATGTATATGAACGATGCAATTAGAGGCACCATTGAATTGATGGATGCTCCCGCAGAAAACATCCATATCCGCTCTAGCTATAATTTTGGAGGCGTTAGTTTTAATCCGGTCGATCTGGCTTCTGAAATACAAAAGACCATTCCTGATTTTAAACTGCATTTCACAAAGCATGATGAACGGCAAAAGATAGCGGATAGCTGGCCTCAACAAATGGATGATGCCTTTGCAAAAAAAGACTGGAACTGGACACCCGAATTTAACTTGGAAAAATTAACTTTGGCGATGTTGAGCAATTTGAGGAAGTAATCAGTATCAAGACTTAGAGTATAAAGTATCAAAACGCTTGTGATGGTGGCGAATAAAATTTCTTCGCTAAATATTCCAAGCCAGACTATTGATTATTCACTATTGACCATTGACTAACAATAAAACACTAATGAACTTATAAAAGAAAATGGGAAGAGCATTTGAATTCCGTAAAGAGAGAAAATTTAAGCGTTGGACTAAAATGGCGGTGCAATTTACCCGTATAGGTAAAGATATTGTAATGGCCGTAAAAGAAGGTGGCCCGCATCCGGAAACCAACTCTAAGCTGAGAACTGCTATACAAAATGGCAAGGCGGTAAATATGCCGAAAGATCGTGTCGATGCAGCTATTAAAAGAGCATCGGATAAAGACATGGCTGGCTATGAGGAATATGTTTACGAAGGTTATGCGCCACACGGTGTTGCCATTTTGGTTGAAACCACTACAGATAACACCAACAGAACTGTTGCTAACGTAAGAAGCTATTTCACAAAAACAAACGGATCTTTAGGAAAAACAGGATCTCTGGATTTTATTTTCAAAAGAGTGTCAACTTTTACATTTGATCCTGGAGAACTTGATTTAGAGGAATTAGAATTTGAGTTAATTGATGCTGGTTTAGAAGAAATTTTTGTAGAAGCGAATGAAGATGGCGAAGACGTTGCTGTAATTCATGCAGGATTTGAGGATTTCGGAAATATGCAAAAAGCATTAGAGGAAAAAGGGATTGAACTAAAGCAGGCGAAGCTGGAGCGCATTCCATTAACTCATAAAGAAGTAACCGAAGAGCAAATCGTTGATATTACCAAACTGCTGGATAAGCTAGAAGAGGATGAAGATGTGCAGGCGGTTTATCATAATATGGAAGAGTAGTTTATGCTTAAATTGAGTGTTAACATAAATCAAGATTAAATCGCTAAATTGCATTAAACAAAAATCTGATGAGCGACAAAGACCTGTTAGTGGTGATTTCAGAAATGCTGAGGAAGCAAGATCAACATTCTGAACTGTTGAGTAAACAAACCGAAATATTGAGTAAACAAACTGAAATGATTAATATTCAAACTAAATCTATAAATGAGATGGGTTCTTCTTTGAATAATTTTATTAAGATTTCCATTAATCAGTTTGAACAACAACAAACATTCAATGAAAAATTTTTAGAAAAATTAGACCAAATTGGAGATGGAAATCATAGAAATAGCGAGCTTAAGCAAAGAGTTGAAAAACTAGAAAAGGCTGTTTTTAAATCAGATGGGAATAGTTAG
>JBBSTQ010000433.1:0-3113 GCA_038235745.1 Sphingobacteriales bacterium | reverse complement strand
TTTTATTATGTGTGAATATGCGCATGCAATGGGTAATTCTTTGGGTAATTTTAAAGAATATTGGGACTTAATTAGAGCTAATCCTCATGCTTTTCAGGGTGGTTTTATCTGGGATTTTATGGATCAAAACCTTTTGAAAATTACAGATTTAGGAGACTCTATTTATACTTACGGTGGAGATTATGGCCCGAAAGATGTGCCTAGCGACAATAACTTTTTAAGTAACGGATTATTTTACGCGGATAAATCCCCAAATCCGCACACTTGGGAAGTGAAAAAGGTTTATCAAAATATTCATACCACTTGGAAAGGTAATCACACCATAGAAATTTTCAACGAAAACTTCTTCAAAAATCTTTCTGATGTTAAGTTAGTTTGGGCATTGCTCCAAAATGGTAAACAAATTAAAAATGGCTTTGTTGAAAATTTAAGTATAGATGCACAACAAACAGGGAAACTTGTTTTGCCTTTAAAAGCAATCCCAAATGATGGAGAAATTCATTTAAATGTGGTTTTTATGCCAAAAAAATCATCCGAAGCAATTGCATTAAACCACATTATAGCACAAGAGCAATTGGCAATTTCTGGGAGTTATAACAACACAATTAACATAAAGTCTATCGCCAAAATTGAACTAAAGGAGAACGCTGAAAATCACAATATTACCTCCGCAAAAATCGACCTCAGCTTTAATAAAAGCAATGGCCTGTTAGAAAAATATCAGGTAAACGGGGTAAATCTGATGGAGGATGGTTTTAACCTAAGCCCTAATTTTTGGAGAGCCCCAACGGATAACGATATGGGTGCAAACCTTCAATTAAAGCTTAAAGCTTGGAAAACAGTCTCAGAAAAATTGGCGCAACCTACAATTACCGTCAAAATTGTAAATGATATTGCTACCGTGAATGTTCTTTATATTTTGGAAGAAACCTCATCAAAGTTAGCGGTTACCTACAAAATTAATAGTGAAGGCCAGCTTATTGTAAACCAAAAACTACTGGCAGATACATCGCAAAATGTCGCAATCTTGCCAAAGTTTGGGATGAAACTTATTCTTCCGCAAGGATTTGAAAATATATCCTATTTTGGAAGAGGCCCATATGAAAACTATCAAGATAGAAACTATAGTTCTCCTGTAGGTATTTATAAGCAATCAGTGGCGCAACAGTTTCATCCGTATATACGCCCACAAGAAACTGGCAACAAAACAGACATTCGTTGGTTTACGATAGTCAACAAAGAGGGGAAAGGAATCCGAGTTGAATCAGACGACTTTTTGAGTATGAGTGCACTACATTATTTTGATGAAGATCTTGATGACGGTGACGAAAAAGATCAGCGCCACGCCGGAGATCTAAAACCCCGTCAGCAAACCCAAATGAACATTGATTATAAGCAAATGGGTTTGGCGGGTGTAAATAGCTGGGGAGAGTTGCCCTTGAAACCTTATTTGTTGCCATATAAGAATTATGAATATACTTTTAAGATTACGCCATTGTAAACTAAGAAATAATGCTTTACAATTTTCACTAGCATCGGACTAAAGTCCGATGCTTTATCTATTTTTAAAATAAAAGCAAAATCTCAATCCAAAAAATTTGAATTCTCAAAAATTTCCACTTACATTGAAAATCGAATAATAATTTAATTGAAAATCGAATTTTTTTATGCGGAAATTCAGCGCTGATTGTATTTATACTCTTGAAGGCGAAGCAATCCCACGTGGAATTGTGATCACAGATGATAACGGTAAAATATTGGCCGTTACAGAAGAAAAAGCCGCTTTTGACCCTAACATCGAGCGGTACAAAGGCATAATTGTACCCGGTTTCGTTAATGCGCATTGTCATTTAGAGCTTTCTCATCTTAAAGAAAAAACCAAAGAAAAAACCGGCTTAATCAGTTTTATTAAAGAGGTAATTTTTAACCGCGACTTTAAAGAAGAGGAGATAATCAAAGCCATGCAACAGCAAGACGAAGCCATGTGGGAAGCAGGTATTGTGGCGGTTGGCGATATTTCTAATCGAACCATTTCAGCAGATATCAAGTCAAAAAGTAAAATCCGCTACCACACTTTTATAGAAATGTTGGGTTTCGATGGAAACAAGGCAGCGGAAATTTTAGATGGCGCAATCGCGATGAAGCAAGCTTTCCAAACCCCAACCTCTATCACTATCCATGCACCTTATTCAACATCCAAGCAATTGGTAAGGCAGTTAAAGGATTATAGCAAAGACATCGACAATAAAATATGCTGGCATAGCCAAGAGTGCGACGAGGAAGATGAACTTTATAAAACCCGCTCAGGGCCGTTTATGCAGTTTTATAAAGACTTAAACATCAATACGGATACCTTTACCTCTAAATCCAAAAGCTCTTTACAGGCACTTTTGCCTTTTATGCCCAAAAAGCAAAATATTTTATTGGTGCACAACACCTATACTTGCTATAAAGATGTTTTTTTTACCAAGCGCCAGCAGAGAAATATTTACTGGTGTTTTTGCCCAAACGCCAATTTATACATTGAAAACAGGTTGCCTACTTTCGAATTTTTTAAACATTCGGAATTCCCTTTTACCATCGGTACGGATAGTTTGGCCAGCAACCACACGCTTTCAATTTTAGACGAGATGAAGGTGTTGCAGCAAAATATTATAGGTTTGCCGTTGAACGAGTTACTAAAATGGGCTTGTATTAATGGAGCAAAGTATTTTGGTTTCGATGCCGATTTGGGTAGCATAGCAGTAGGCAAAAAACCAGGCTTAAATTTACTGACCGATTTAGAAAACGGCTTAATCGGCGAAAGCACAAAAGTTAAAAAGTTGATATAATTTAAACGTTTACTAATTTAGCGTGATCAATTTCCGGAATTTTAAATCAAATTTGGTCGGAATTTTTAGCTGAGAAAGTTAAATTGCAGTCTCTTAAATTTTAAAACATCTATCTCAAAAAAATTAATGAAAGCAATAGAGATTACAGTTTCCGGGCGAGTGCAAGGCGTTTTCTACAGAGCATCAACCAAAGCGGTTGCAGATCAATTGGGCATTAAAGGCTTTGTAAAAAACCAAAAAGACGGCACCGTTCTCATCCATGCAGAAGGCGATCCGCTTTTT
>JBBSTQ010000432.1:0-3119 GCA_038235745.1 Sphingobacteriales bacterium | reverse complement strand
CCGACTTAAACTTGGATCAAAATCTCCGCTAAGAACGTCCCACATGGTTATTGAGATGTCAGATGTGAGATATGAGTCCCGATAGCTATCGGGATGAGGGCTCTGAAACTCGTCCTTGCGCTTTGCTCTTTTCTCTTTTGTCTCCAAGTCGTCTTTGCTCTTTGCTCTTTGTTCTTTCATCTCAAAATTGTCTTGATACTTCAAAAGCCCACCAATCTGCGATTTCTTAATCCTCCCGTAAGGTGGCCTAAATAAATGGGTCTGCGTTAGTTCCTGGCATTTTAAAAAGTTATCCAAATAAGTTTCGTCATCTGTTTCCCAACCTTTTAAATGATTGAAAGTATGGTTGCCAATCGCATGTCCATCGGCTTTAAGCTGCTCAAAAATTTGTGGATGTTTTAGGATGTTATCGCCTATGCAAAAAAATGTAGCTTTGACATTAAATTTTTTTAACGTTTTTATTACCCAAGGTGTAACAATAGGGATGGGGCCGTCGTCAAAAGTCAAATAAATTACCTTTTCGGCTCTGCTTTTGTTCCAAACAAGTTGTTTTGGATAAAACTTTTTTAGTAGATATGGGGTTTTTGTTAAAAAAAACATGCTAACAACTAAAGTATATATAAATTTAGACTTGCAGCTAATTTGATCAAATGAAATATATAAAATTAAAGATAACCTTGTTATTGCTTTTCACAATTGTAGGTTCGGCAAAGGTTTCGGCGCAAACCGGCGAGGTAATTACGCTAAAACAAGCTGTGGATATTGCGTTGCAAAATAATTTACAGATCAAACAAGCCCAGTTTCAATCAGCCATTACAGACGAGAATTTAAAGCAATCTAAATTTGAGCTCTATCCAAATATTACTAGTCAGTTTTCTGCTAATAAACGCTTCGGTCTGTTTTTTGACCCCACTTCTGCAACTTTAGTTAATCAAACCACAGATATAGCGAATGGAAATTTAGGTTCTAGTGTTACGGTTTTCAATGGTTTACGTCTTCGAAACCAAATATTACAGAACAAGGCTTTGTTAATGTCTGATGAAAGTAACATAGAGAAGGTAAAAAATGATTTGTCGCTTTCTGTGGTTAACACCTACTTGCAAATTTTGAACAATCAGGATTTGGTAAAGGCTGGCGAGCAACAATTTACCCTTTCTAACCAGCAATTAGGAGTGGCGCAAAAGAACTTTGACGTTGGCAACAACACCTTGGCAGATTTGTCTCAAGCTAAAGCGCAAGTTGCAAACAGCGAGCTGAGTTTAACTAATGCTCAAAACGCCTACGAACTTTCTATGTTGGATTTAAAGCAGTTAATGGAGATGGATCCGCAAAGAACTATCACTTTGCAAATTCCCGCTGTTGAAAACTTAGAGCAGATTGAAAACACCAATTCCGGTTACGATGTTTACACCAAGGCCTTGCAAACTTACCCAGATGTTAAGGTTGCGGAATACAATACCAAATCGTTTGAATACGGCGTGAAAATAGCCAAAGGAGCTCTGTATCCTAATTTAAGTTTCGGCGGTCAGGTTTTTAACAGCTACTCTAGTAACGCGGTTGATTTTGTTACTCGTGAGAAATTAACATTTAATGAACAGGTTAGCAGAAACTTAGGGCAGGCGGTTGGCTTCAACCTATCTATCCCAATATTTAACAATTACCGCTCGCGTTCCAACTATAACATTGCTAAAATCCGTTATCAAAATGCGTTGGCTAGTGAACAGATCACAAAAAATAACCTCAATAAAATAGTGAACCAGGCGGTGCAAGATTTAAAGTCGGCTATAAAAAGTTACCAAGCTACGCAAAGTGCTTTTACATCGTCAAAAGATGCGTTCAACGCAATTAAGCAACGGTATGATGTGGGTTTGGCCAACGTAATTGAGCTCAACATATCGCAAACCAACTTTAACAAAGCAGAGTTTGATTTTATACAAGCCAAATACAACGTTATCTTTCGTAAAAAAGTAATTGATTTTTACTTAGGAAACCCATTGACCTTATAATCAAAATTTTAGAATAAATATTATGAATAAAACGCTAAGAAACATACTGATTATTGCCGCCGTTTTGGTAGTGCTTGTAGTGGTAGCCAACAAAATGGGCTGGATTGGGAAAGGAAAAATCACTAAAGTTGCCGTAACCAAAGTGGGGAATAAAAATATTGTTGAAACGGTTTCCGCAAGTGGTAAAATACAGCCTGCGGTAGAAGTGAAGCTGAGCCCAGAAGTTTCTGGTGAAATTGTGGAGCTTAACGTAAAAGAGGGTGACATTGTAAAGAAAGGACAATTGTTGTGCAAAATTAAACCAGATATTTTGGTTTCCGGATACGAGCGCACCGTGGCTTCTTACAACGCACAAAAGGCGGCGGTGGCTGGCAGTCAGCAACAGTTGATCCAGGCGGAAGCGAATTTTAAGAACATTGAAGCTAAATACCGCAGAACCGAAAAATTGTATAAAGACAAGGTTATTTCCGCTGCAGAGTTTGATGCTTCGCGAGCCGAGTATTTATCAGCAAGAGCGAGTTTGGAATCGTCCAGACAGAGCGTTGTTGGCGCAAAGTTTGGCTTACAGCAATCTGGCGCTGCCGTTAAAGAAGCTGGCGATAATTTGGCCCGTACTAATATTTATGCTCCGGTTGATGGTGTAGTTTCTAAACTTTTAGTCGAGCAAGGCGAACGCGTGGTAGGAACAGCGCAAATGAGCGGAACAGAAATTATGACCATTGCCAATTTAAACAGCATGGAAGTTAATGTGGATGTTAACGAGAACGATATCAATCGGTTAAGCTTGGGTGATATTGCAGTTATTGAAGTGGATGCGTTTTTAGACAAGAAATTTAAAGGGATAGTTACAGAGATTGCTAGCTCGGCAAATGTGGTAGGTTCTAGCACAGATGAGGTTACTAATTTTAAGGTAAAGGTTCGCATTTTGCCAGAATCTTATGATCAACTGAATAACAAAGGCCAAACTAATTCGCCTTTTAAGCCAGGATTATCTGCTACGGTTGACATTCAGACCGAAAAAACGATGGGCATCGCTATCCCAATACAATCTGTAACGGTACGTGAAGATGAAAAATCTGACGATAGCAAAGTGGATAAACCAAAAGACGATGG
>JBBSTQ010000431.1:0-3122 GCA_038235745.1 Sphingobacteriales bacterium | reverse complement strand
TGTATGAAATATTTACGGAATTGCGGGGAGCATTATAAATACCGTTATCATTTGTGGCAACATTACCAAATAATATGCTGTTTTTTATAGTTGGTATTAAAATCGGCAAATCGTAATGTACCATTTTTAAAAACGGCACTAAAAACCAAATGTACCATTTTTAAAAAGGTTTAAAAGCCTGTTAAATATCTTTTAACAGGCTTTTAAAGTATTTAATCTATCGGGTAGTTAGCTGTAAGCACCTCGACCTTCCTCTTTTGGTATCCGCTCTTATTGTTAACAGTTACACCCGACTCTTTACTCCACATGTGCCATCCATGTTCTTTAACGTAACGCTTTAATAATGGCGAAGGATATGAGCTTAGCAGAAACTTTCCTTTAATGCTGGCAAGGAGCTTTAAAAGGTTTTCAAAATCTTGCTCGCTGTAGCCGTCATAATGCCCGCAATCGCTGTTAAAGTAAGGCGGGTCGCAATAATAGAAACTTTCTTCACTGTCACGGCTTTTGATGATATAAAGAGCGTCTGCGCATTCTATTTGCGTTAGTTGCAACCTTAGTGCTAAATCGCCGGCAAATTGGTCTCTGCGGTTATGAATCTTTAGACTGGTTGCGTGTTTTTTTATATCATAACCCCAGTTGCTATCCAATTGACTGCAAAAGCTTTGACAAGCTAACACCCAAATTGCCCACGCTCTCTCTATTTCATCGAACAGATGAGGTTTATTATAAATAACGTGAGCATCATCATGTTGCTCTCTGCTGTGCAACGTTACATCTACCTTTGCTTTGAGCAAATGGAATTTGTTTTTACATACTCGGTAGAAGTTAATCAACTCGGAGTTGGTGTCGTTGATAACCTCCACCTTGCTTTGTGGCTTGGCAAAATAAACCGCTGCGCCACCAATGAATGGTTCGCAATACAAGGTGTGCTCAGGTATTAGGCTGACAATTTTTGTGGCTAATTTTTGTTTTCCGCCGTAGTAGCTTATCGGCGTTCTTAATTTTGATACTGACATTATTGTTTATTTATTTAGTTTTGTTGCTCTCAGGCATTCATAAAAAAAGGTACGAACATACCACACAAAGGCATTTGCCCTTGGCTTGGTATGTTCGTACCTTAATTGTTTTCGGTTTGCCTGAGAAACAACCGGAAACAAAGTCGAGGGTTTTTTTTAACCCTCGACAGCTGGCGTATTCTCAGCTACAATCGCTTCCAATTCTGCGATAACAGTGGTAACCAGCTCCGCATCAAAATGACCGTTGATGGACTGCCCGTTGCCGTCTGCGGATTTTGTAACGTAGGTGGTTTTGCCCGCTTTAGTTGCTGTGGCTGTCATGCTACCGGTTACTCCGCCGTTAATGGTTTCGTACTCAAATTTTACTTCAAAATCTTTTCCTACAAGCTCGTCCTGAAACTTGGTGGTCTTTTTTACATTCTTTCTTTTCATTTTATTTATTTATTAAGTGTTAATTTTTGTTTTAAGTATGACACGACCTGCAAATGTGCAAATGGTTTGTAGTATGGCGATTGTTCCACGATTGCTGTAATTTGCTCTAGCTCTTCGTTACTTACCTCGGCAGGCTTACCGGCGTGGAGTTTGCGGGCTATGTCGCTAACCTCGATAGTCTCTGCTTTTGTAAACAATAAGTTGCCAATCTGCTTGTGTAGGTCATCTACCTTGTAAACAACTCCGTTCAAGTCCTTGATTTCAATTTTTGTTAAATCTATTTTCATGTTTTTTGCTACTTTTGTGTATGAAAAATTTATACTTATTCTTAATTATTGTTGTCCTTTTTTCTTCTTGTAAGAAAGATGAAGCTGTTATTCCTCAATCAATTGCGCCCAAAGAGTTAAACATCAGTGAGCTAATCAGTTTCATAGGTAAAGATTTTAAAACTTCTAAAGATGCCCTGAAAGAGTTCGTAACCGAGGAGAGCGCTAATAACTTCATTATTAAAGGCAAGCAAACGAACACAGAAGCCGATATTCGTATTCAGTTTTCCGTTGGAGATAAAAAGGTTTCCCAAATTGCGTTTATCGACTTTAAAAAAAGAGATAACTCGGAATATCAAAAATTTAAATTCTATCAGTTTTATACTGATATTGAAAAGATACTGGGACTGCATAGTGAAATGGTTTTTATTCAAAATCAGGATGTTTTATATTTTAATAATTTAAAAGAACTTGAGAGTAAAATGCTTGAAACCAGTTCAAGATATTCTAGTCTTATATTCTGGGAGAAATCGGGCATTGAAGTAAGATTAAGTTTTGTTGATAATCATGTTTTGGTAACAATTGAAAAATAGAATCAGAAGGTTACCCATCCGTATTCGTCATAAACCACGGATACTTTCAAGTTACTTCCCGTCAACGTTGTGTAGATGCTTCCATTTGAATATCTGACGTCAATATTTCCTGTTGATTTTCTGATTATATGATATATTTTACCAACTTGAAAAGGGTAGATATCATAGTCAGGAAGGTAAACTGAGATCAAATTTGTATTTCTACACGAAATTACCGCGTCTAACTTTTTTATATTGTAATTGGCAAATATTACAGCGCAACTTATAGCAAATCCCCTTATTTTTGCTAGTCCATCTAAGGTAATTCCGTTAGCATACATAGAAGTGGTACCAACACGAACACCAGCTCCCAACAGTGGATTGTTTGCGTTATCATACCCTAAAACAGCGCTATCGTCGTCGATCTCTACTAGAATATCATCAGTTGATGAATAAAGCCTTATATTGTTTTCTGTGCCAGAAATTTCTACACGTTTACCGGTCGATGATGTTTTCACGTTGTTCGATACAATGTCCAACGCATTTATATAAGCCGCATTAACAATATTTGCCCGTATATAATCGGCATCTAACAGGGTGGTTTTAATTTTACCGCCTTCAATTAGTGTACTGCCCAACTTGCTCAGCTCCACAACATCTTGGTAAGCCATGCTCTTTAGGCTGGCCGTTAAAGTGGTGTAATTGTTTTGTGCGGTTTGCGCTAAGGCGTTGGCGTTGTCTATTGCTAGTTGTACATCTTCGGGGGCTGGTGTCCAATCGGTGGCTTTGTTGCCTTTTTCAAGTTTTACCCGGCGAATCGCAAGTAAGCAATTAGC
>JBBSTQ010000430.1:0-3125 GCA_038235745.1 Sphingobacteriales bacterium | reverse complement strand
TGAACTGGAAAATAACGCATTAAATTTAAATAAAGGCAAAATAAGCATCAAAATTATTAGTGGTTTAAACTGGTTCAATGCAAATATTAAAGTGAGTTTTGGAGGTAAAAAAGCGAGTCTAAAACACTTGCACAAAGCCATCCGGAACAAGCACAAGTACGTAAAACTGGATGATGGAACTTTAGGCATTTTGCCTGAAGAATGGATGACTAAATTTGCGGATTATTTTAACGCTGGCGAGGTTGTGGATGATGACACGTTACAGATCCCAAAAATTAATTTCACTACTGTCGATGAGCTTTTTAACGCTTCAATGCTCGACGAAAAAGCCAGCGAAGAACTGAAATATTACAAAAGTCAGTTTGCAGATTTTGAACGCATAGCCGATGTTGAAGTCCCGAAAGAATTGCAAACGACTCTTCGCAACTATCAAAAACAAGGTTTAAACTGGCTCAATTTTTTAGATGAATTTAATTTCGGTGGGATTTTGGCTGATGATATGGGCTTGGGTAAAACCGTTCAAATTATTGCTTTTATTTTGCTTCAACAACAAAAATTAAAACGAAACACCAACCTGCTGGTTTTGCCAACTTCGCTGATTTTCAATTGGCAAGCTGAGCTAGAAAAATTTGCACCAATCCTAAAAGTGCTTACTCTCTACGGCGATCAGCGACAAAAACATATTTACAATTTTAATGATTTTCAAGTCGTGATTACCTCTTACGGAACCTTGCTTTCTGACGTGAATTTCCTGAAAAACTACGAGTTCAACTACATCTTCTTAGATGAATCTCAGGCAATTAAAAACCCAGAATCGCAAAGGTACAAATCTGTCAGACTGCTTCAATCTCGCAATAAAATTGCGATTACAGGTACGCCAATAGAAAACAACACTTACGATTTATACGGTCAGCTTTCTTTTGCTTGCCCGGGTTTGTTGGGAAGCAAGCGCTACTTCAAAGATATTTACGCCATGCCGATAGACATGTTTAAAGACAGCAAGAAAGCTTTGGCATTACACCAAAAAGTAAAGCCGTTTATCTTAAGACGTACAAAGGGCGAAGTGGATTTGCAGTTACCACAAAAAACGGAAATGGTGCTTTATTGTAAAATGGAAGACCAACAGCGACAAATTTATGAGGCTTACGAAAAAGAATTCCGCGATTACATCTCAGCAATAACAAACGAAGAATTAAGCAAAAGCAGCATGAATGTTTTAAAAGGCTTGACCAGATTAAGACAGATTTGTAATTCGCCAAAATTATTAAAAGGCGATCGTTTGCAAGGCGACGAATCCGTAAAAATTGACACTTTAATTTCTCAAATAAAAGAACACGCACCTAACCACAAAATTTTGGTTTTCTCGCAGTTTGTGGGGATGCTGGATTTGGTAAAAGAGAAATTATTAAAAGAGAAAATCGCATTTAGCTACCTTACTGGGCAAACGCAAAACAGAAAATTGGTAGTTGATAATTTCCAGAACGATGAAAACGTAAAAGTATTTTTAGTCAGTTTAAAAGCCGGTGGAGTTGGTTTGAACTTAACAGAAGCCGATTATGTTTACCTGATTGACCCATGGTGGAACCCAGCGGTTGAACACCAAGCAATTGATAGAGCACACCGAATAGGGCAAATCAAAAATGTAGTGGCTGTTCGATTGATTTGTAGGGATACCGTTGAAGAAAAAATATTGGAGTTGCAACAAAGAAAAAGGGAGCTTTTCCAGAACGTGATTCCGTCTGATAGTGAGTTTGTTAATGCTTTCTCGAAAGAGGAATTGTTGAGGATTGTGGGGTAAAACTTGGTTATGAAAGATTTTTAACGACGTATGCTATACTGATTTTAATACGTACATTTGTTTATGGACACGAAACTCACTCTTAAGTTAGACAAGGAGGTCATTGAAAAGGCCAAACATTATGCTGCTGAAAAGCATTTAAGTTTGTCTAAACTAATTGAAAACTACTTGAATGCCGTAACCACCAATATTGACAATAGAGTTTCTGAACCGATTTCGCCATATGTAAAAAGTATTTCATCAGGTAAAAGCGTTTCGCCAAATATTGATTATAAAGACATTTACGCAGACTATATTGCTGAAAAACACAAATGAAGTTGCGTCTTTTTTTAGATACCAACATTGTGTTGGACTTGTTATCAGAAAGAAATCCTTTTTATCGTTCGATTGCAACGTTAGCTACGATTGCCGAAAATAATCACGTTGTTTTAGTTGTTTCTTCATTAAGCTTCGCAACTGCCAATTACTTTATTACGAAGTGTGAAAATGCAGAAATAGCGAGAAAGAAACTACAAAAATTTAGAGTTCTTTGTGAGGTATGCGATTTGACTGCATCAGTAATCGACAAAGGACTTTTGTCAAATTTTAGCGACTTTGAAGATTCCCTTCAATATTTTTGCGCACAAAATGCAAATTGCAACCTAATAATTACCAGAAATTTAAAGCACTTTATAAAGTCTGACATCCCGGTTTTTACTGCAGAGGAATATTTGAGAATCCACGAAAATCTGATACAGACTAACCTTTCCTCAAATTAACCCTAAAATGACCACATTTAAATTCCTATTTCGTTAATTTGTTTAAACGAAAATAAAATGTTCACGAAAGCAAATCTACTTCAAAACTGGACTTTGATGAGAGCCGTTAAGCTTCTAATGGGACTTTACATCGGTTTTGAAGCCATCGTTAACCAACAATACGTTTTGCTATTACTGTCAGGGTTCTTTTTATACCAAAGCATATTTAATGTAGGACATTGTGGTGCAAACGGTTGTGCAGTTAATACTAGCAGAAAAACAAAACACTAAATTTTAGGTTTCATAAGAAACAATGTATAAGTACGTCGAAATATTTTTTGGCTCGTATTCGGGTTATTGGAATTACCTTACGGAGGAAATTTTAAACCCAAGCTGGCACAATTATTTTTATTGGTTATTGTTGCTTTCAATAGGCATTTGGCTCTTGGAAGTCATCATCCCTTGGCGTAAAAATCAATCCGTATTTCGTCAAGATTTTTGGATGGACGGCTTCTACATGTTCTTCAATTTTTTTCTGTTTTCACTGATTGCTTATAATGCCATTTCTAACATTGCGGTGCAGGCTTTCA
>JBBSTQ010000429.1:0-3128 GCA_038235745.1 Sphingobacteriales bacterium | reverse complement strand
GGGTTGTTAAAAGTGCTTATTTGCTTTATCCTTCAATTTCCTTATTGATGTTATCAATACCAAAATTGAATTTCATTAGCTTGATTTGATGCTTCGATGTAAAATAGATTTAAAAAAAGAAAAAATAACGAATGGGTAGATCACAAGAAACGTTCAGCAAAAAAGAAAATGAAAAGAAGCGTTTAAAGAAGAGACAAGAGAAGCAACAGAAGAAAGAAGAACGCAAGGAGAGTCCAACTGACGGTAGTTTGGAGAACATGATGGCTTATGTGGATGAGCATGGCAACATTACTGACACGCCACCAGATCCACTTCGTAAGAAAAAAGAAATTGACGCTAGTACCATAGAAATTGGCATTTCTAAACAAGAAGCCGAAGATTTAACATTGCCTAAGAAAGGTAAAATTGATTTCTTTAACGATCAAAAAGGCTTTGGGTTTATCCGTGAAGACGGAACACAAGAGAAATATTTTGTGCATGTCCACGGCTTAACTGAAGAAGTACGTGAAGGCGATAAAGTGAGTTTTGAGCTTGAAAAAGGGCTTAAGGGAATGAACGCTGTTAATGTAAAAAGGATATAATAGGTAATATTACAGAGATCAATTTGTTTTCTGTTTAGAATTTATCTTCCAATATAAAAAGTCTCTCTTAAAGATATTAAGCGGGACTTTTTATTTAAAAACGCTTTATTTACTTAGACTAAGGCTTGTAAATTGCTCCAGTTACAAAATCCACAATTAAAGATGGAGCAAATAACACTGCATCCGCAATTAAAGGTATAATTCTGATTTCACGAGCCGGCTCACCAACTTTTGGCTTTGTTTTTTGTTGAGCTGTTATTTTGCCACCAAACAAGGTTGCACAACTAGTAGTGAACAGCATTAGAACTGTCAATGATAAAAGTGTTAGATTTTTTTTCATTTCTTTTTTTGATTTGGTAAGTGAAATTTCTTTGCGGTATGCTAATTAAAAATAGGAGAAAATAATCTATTATTACTATGTGGGGTATAAAATAATTTGTAACTGATTTAAGTACAGCGTTTAAAAAAACATTGTATCGGAGAATAAACCTAAAAATTAAAAACATAAATTTGTCCTATAATTAATATTATGTTAAGTAGTGTTTCTAAATACCTCCTCAG
Source organism: Sphingobacteriales bacterium (assembly GCA_038235745.1). Taxonomy (GTDB): domain Bacteria; phylum Bacteroidota; class Bacteroidia; order Sphingobacteriales; family Sphingobacteriaceae; genus Pseudopedobacter. The sequence continues at coordinate 1,986 of JBBSTQ010000429.1, read as the reverse complement.
TTTATTAATTATACAGATTCCCCTTAACTAATCAGACCTATTCCTACAGTTCTTTCATCAACTTATGAAACAAAGCCAAAGCCTCTTTTTTGCTCTCCGTTAACCGGTAATCAATTTTATGCATCAGATAATCAACAAAATCAAAATCCTGTCGCATTTCCATATTCTCGAAAATCCTCAAACGATTATCTAACCCAAACTTTAACGCCTCGTTTAGCTTTGCTATAAAAGTTTCGTCCAGTTTCTTGTTGCTTACCCAGGCTGCAAAAACAAATTCTAATCCTGTAAAGTTTTTCCATTCTTGGGCTAAGTCGTAAACGTAAGATTGCTGATCAACCTTTCCAAATGTCCTATCGCCAATTTGCACAAATGCGGTTTTAGGGTGTGGCGACCGTCCGTATTCCTTTGCTTTGTAAACCAGTTCTGGCTCTACCTTCCAATAGTTCTTCAATAAAACCAAGGCTAAATTATTGGAAGATTTCGACTGGGGATCCAACTGTAAGTATTTAACGTCTTTTATTGGGCAATTGCTAAAAATAAACACCGAATTTACCGCCCCATTTGCACCGATACAATAGTCAGAAATGATGTGTGCTTCGGGTAAATCTAATATAGCTGCAACAGGTATCAGCCCTATATCAACTTGATTATCAATCAATTTATCAGCGCAAAGTGCCGGAAAATCTAAACTTAAATCAATTTCTTTTTTGATAGCGTGATGTTGCAAACCATAAATAAACGGAATGGTGTTGGTATAACTAACCGCAGAAATTTTAATCATAAACTATTGTAAATGTGCTAAGCTATTGAACTGCTCCATTTTAAAATTGACTCCGTCATAATCCAAAATATAAAGTGAGGTATTTTTATGCGGAAAATCATCCATTTTTTCAAAGTCTTCATTCATTAAATCGCAAAGCAATAAACGCAAAGCTCGCCCATGCATACAAATCAACACGGTTTTTTCTTGTGTTTGCGCCAAAATATGATCCATCGCTTCAACTTGTCTGGCATGCACTTCATTCGGGCTCTCCCCTCCTTCTGCTTTTGTATCATAATCGCCTGACGCCCAAGAATTAACAAGATTTTTGAAACTTACATCTAACTCGGGCGAATGGGTCTTACCTTCAAAATTACCCCAGGCAAACTCATCTAAACCTGCTAATTGTTCCCAAGGCAAACCACTTCCTGTAAATTGGGCTACCGTTTGGTGGGTTCGCTGCATTTTTGAGGTATACACTTTATCAAACGTAACGTCTCTGTAATGCTGATAAAATGCTTCTGCTTGTTGTCTTCCGGTGTCGTTTAAATCGGCATCCACTCCCCTGCCTTGCACCATTCTGTTTTTGTTGTAATCTGTTTCACCATGTCTAATGATGTATAGTCTTTTAATCTTTGTATTGCTCATGAATTATTTAGTACAGGTAAGGCATAATACTTCGGTTTCACATCATCTTCAAACTCCACATCAGTAAAATCCGTTACCACATTATATAAAGTATCGCGTTCAATTGGTCGCCTGCCTACGTTTTGTATCAATTTAACCAAATCTTTGGTGCTCATCGCTGGGTGTTGTTCCTCGGCACCAGCCATGCTGTAAATCTTGGTAGTATCATCCAATGTTCCGTCAATATCATCTACCCCAAAATTTAAGGAAAGTTGTGCTGTATTGCGACTAATCATAGCCCAATAGGCCTTTATGTGGTCAAAGTTGTCGAGGTAAATTCTTGAAATTGCGTAATTTCTTAAATCTTCAATCACAGAAACTTCTGGTACGTTAGACATTTGATTGTCCTTATTCCTAAATTTCAGCGGAATAAAAGTCTGGAAACCACCTGTTTTGTCTTGTAACTGGCGCAATTGCTCTAAATGATCAACTCGATGCTTATAGTTTTCGATGTGTCCATAAAGCATGGTGGCGTTGGAACGCATTCCTAATTTATGCCACTCTTCGTGGATCTGCAACCACTGTTCTGCATTGCATTT
>JBBSTQ010000428.1:0-3170 GCA_038235745.1 Sphingobacteriales bacterium | reverse complement strand
TTTTCGAGAATTTTGTTGCTGGTTACGAAGAATACATCAAAGAACCCGACATCAAATCGGCCTTAGCCAAATTGAATAATTTGCGGGTTTTATGCGCCATTAGAGAAGGCGAACAAGGTTTGTACAACACCAATAAAAAAATTGAACAATACCTTTCTAAAAGAAACTTGATTAAATTGGATGCAGAGTTTTACGAAAACCGCCCGATCATCATGAACAAAAACAATTACACGTTGGAACTTTTCAACGGCGATATCGGCATCATCAGAAAAGACAAAAACGGGATTGTGAGAGCCTATTTCCAAGATGATAAAGTGGTACTTCCGGGATTACTTTCTGGCATTGAAACCGTTTTTTCGATGACGATTCACAAAAGCCAAGGCTCAGAATTTGACCAAGTTTTAATTGTTTTGCCACAAAGCGAGGGCATCAATATCTTAACTCGGGAATTGCTTTACACGGGTGTAACCCGAGCAAAAAGCAAAGTGGTTTTACAAGCAACAGCAACCACTATTTTAGAAGCTTCAAACGCTAAAGTGAAAAGGGCGTCGGGGTTGAGTGGTAGGTTTTTAATTTAAAATAAAAGCAGTTTTTTTCGGCTTTCCGCTTTTAGCTTTCAGCCTTTAGCTTAACAACAATTTTAATAAATGGCACTCCGTTTACAAGTTTCCAACTCCCTAGCCGTATTGGCTAAATACTTTTGCTCCGATTTAAAATCGCAGAATATCTCCGTTTTTAAACCTTATTATTTGGTTACGCAAACCGAGGGGATGAACAATTGGTTACGCTTGCAACTAGCAGAAAACTTAGGCATAGCAGCCAACTACAAATTTTTAAAACCTAATGATTTAGTTAACCAAATTTATGCAGCTTTGGGCGGCGAGTTTACAACTTCGCTCAGTTCCGAAAACCAAACTTGGTTAATTTTTAAAATCTTGGGCGAAAGAGAGTTCATCAAACGGTTCGATAATATATCAGCTTACTATATTGAGGAACGACCAGATAAAGACCTAAAGCGCATTGCACTGGCAGAAAAAGTCGCCGATTTATTTGACCAATATCAAATTTATCGTCCGGAGTTGATTCAGAAATGGAACGTCTCCAATATTAACGATCTGGGCAAAGATGATTGGCAACAATACCTTTGGATAAAAGCTAACCAACTGACCGATAATAAGATTCCGGATAAAACAAGAATTGGAAACTACATTACTGAAGCATTAAAAGACCCTGCGAAACAACAGCAATTAAAAAACAAAATGCCTGCGGTTTTCCTTTTTGGCTTATCGGTAACTACTGATTTCCACCTTCATATTTTTCATGAAGTAGGGCAAGTAATTGATTTTTCCTACTATTTGATTAATCCCGCACCTGGCATTTACTGGTTCGAGGATTTGAGCGAAAAACAAGCTTACCGTTTGCAAAGAAAAGGCTTGGTAGACAGCACCACTAACAATCTGGGCAATAACCTATTGACTAGTTGGGGTAAAGTGATTCAGCATACATTTTCGATGCTGTTTAAAAGCGATGATCTTATTAATAACTACGAGGAAGTACCAGTAATTGAACCAGCAGAAAACACCTTATTACACAAAATTCAGCAAGAAATCTTTCATAATTTAAGTGATGCCGAAAGAACCGAAATCGATAAAAAACTGCTGGAAGATTGCTCCTTAAGCATTCATTCTTGTTACACTCCTGCCCGAGAAGTCGAGGCTTTGTACAACTTTTTGGTAAGCTTAGTGGATCAAAGAAAAGAGGCACTTTCTCCACGGGATATTGTGGTTATGGTTAGCGATATTGACTCTTATGCGCCATATATCAAAGCTGTTTTTTCAAATGCGCCGTATCACTTTTATTTCTCCATTGCTGATGAAAGTTTCAGTTCTAACGATACCATTGCAGCCTCTTTAATCGCTTTGATGGAGATGAATGCCCAAAACTTTAAAGCAGAGGAAGTTTTGCAATTGTTGGATTTCGGCTACATCAGAAAGCGTTTCGGGATTACCGATTTAGCGCTGATTAGGAAAGTGGTAAACAACGCTAACATTAGGTTTGGCACTGATGGCGATGTGGCGGACGATAGCATCTATGTAAGCTGGAATTACGGTTTGCAACGGATTATTTACGGCATTTGCATGAGTGGCGATGAAGAATATTTCATTGATGACACCAGCTTTTATCCGTTAGATATGGTAGAAGGCGGTGCATCTAACGAAGTGATTCGGTTTGTGCATTTTGTACAGGTTTTAATGAGCGCTGTAACCGAGAGAGAGAAAAACCGGACGATTGGCGATTGGGTAAAATACGTAGAACGCCTATTAATCGACTTGGTGTTTGATCCCGGAGAAAACGCGGATGATGATTACAATGTGCTAATTAAAGAGTTAGAAAAATACAACGTTGCCAACGATTTAGTGAACGACGAAATCGCCTATCCACTATTTAGCCATAGTTTTTTAGGTGCAATTAGTGCAAGCACTCGCTCCGGTTCTTTTGCGGGTGGCGGTATTACTTTTTGTTCGTTGATACCGATGCGAAGTATTCCGTTTAAAGTGGTGGCATTGTTGGGCCTAAATTTCGATAAGTTTCCACGAAAAGAAAATCAGGTTAACTTTAATTTGATGACAAAAAGCCCACGCAAAGGCGATAGAAACGTAAAAGAAAACGATAAACATCTTTTTTTGGAAACCTTACTTTCTGCACAAGACTATCTGTACATCAGCTACATTGGCCAAAGTGCAAAGGATAATTCTACCATTCCGCCTTCTGCTTTGGTTGATGAATTGATTGATTATTTACAGGCAAAATACACGGACAGCGACGAGCTTGGTAAAACGCTTATCCAAAAACATCCACTACATAATTTTAGTCCTAAAAACCATAAAGAAGGTCAGCCCAATTACTTGGAGATTACCGAACACGTTAAATTTGAGTTTTTAAAGACGCAGGATTCGCACCCCTTAGACTTTTCCGACATCGGTATTAACCAATTCATTAACTTTTTTAAAAACCCTTTTAAGGCTTATTTCAACCGTGTTTTAGCAATTTATTACAATGAAGAAGATTCGCTTTTGGCGGATACAGAATTGTTTGGGATAGATACTTTGCAAGGCTGGCATCTAAAGCAAAGATTGCTGGTAACCGATGAAATAGAACAAAACCAGTTA
>JBBSTQ010000427.1:0-3173 GCA_038235745.1 Sphingobacteriales bacterium | reverse complement strand
ACAGACAGTATAGATAAATCATTTGAGCGTTGCTTAAACGCCATGGACCAAAAACGGAAAGCGATGGGCGTAACCGGCGTTGCGATGATCGCTTTCACAGAAACTTCGGATAGCTGGACATCAAAAATGCAAGTTTGTGGTGCTTTAAAAAACGATACTGTAAACTTTTTATCGGTCGCCTACAGCAAAGCTGGCGAAATGATTGACACCTTAAAACATAGTGGAAATGCTGGCAGAGAACCACTGTTAGGCGAATTTGGTTTTTTTGGAGGTGTTATAGAAAAACATGAAGCGGGTTATGTGATTGCTGTTTTTTCTGGCGCTACGGGAGAGGAAGACACGATTATTGCGGAAGCTGGGTTACAGGAATTTGCACAAAGCGACGCTAAGGCTGTGTATTAGATTCATATTATGAGACTATTTTCAAGAATTTTAATCGCTGGTTTTTTAATTGCAACGTTTACACCGAGTGTTGCGCAATATACAAAAGCAGAAATAGCATCAGACCAAGTTGAAGTTAATTGGGACAAGGCGTCCGAAATTATCGCTCGCATAAAGCCCGTAACTTTTCCAAATAAAAATTATTTAATTGCTGATTTTGGTGCTGTTGCCGATGGTAAATCGCCATGTAAATCTGCATTTGATAAAGCAATACAAACCTGCAACGAAGCTGGAGGCGGAAAAATAATTGTTCCTGCTGGAAATTACTACATGAACGGGCCTTTGGTTTTTAAAAGCAACGTTTGTGTTGAGCTACAAAAAGGTGCAGTCCTAAACTTTAGCAGCAATGAAAACGATTATCTGCCTTTGGTGCTTACCCGTTGGGAAGGTGTAGAAGTTTACAATTATTCGCCCCTAATTTATGCCTACCAAGCTACAAATATTGCATTAATAGGACAAGGAACCATCAACGGAAACGGCGCTCAAAATTTTTCTAAATGGAAGAATCTCCAAAACCCAGATAAAACCGCACTTCGTAAAATGGGAACAGCAGGCGTCCCAGTTTATGAGCGTATTTTTGGAGAAGGACATTATTTGCGACCAAGCTTTTTTCAACCTTTCGGCTGTAGCAATGTTTTGCTGGAAGGCATCACGATATTAGATTCTCCGTTTTGGGTAATTCATCCCGTTTATTGTGATAACGTCATTGTTAGAGGCGTAACCGTAAAAAGTTACAACACCAATAATGATGGTTGCGACCCAGAATCTTCTAGCAATGTTTTGGTTGAAGAGTGCATTTTTGCTACCGGCGATGATGCAATTGCGATTAAATCTGGAAGGGATAATGATGCTTGGCGTGTAGGGCGAGCGACGGAAAATGTAGTCATCAGAAATTGTGTATTCGAGTCAAAAATTAACGGAGTTTGTATTGGGAGCGAAATTTCTGGAGGCGTAAGAAATGTGTTTATCGAAAATATCAAAATCCCGAAATCTGCAAATGCCATTTACTTTAAATCAAACACTAACAGAAGTGGATTTATCGAAAATATTTTTGTCCGCAACGTTCATGCTGAAAGCGTAAAAGAAGCATTAATAAGATTTGAACCAAATTACAAAGGCGAAGGAAACATGATGCACCCTACAAATTTTAACGGTTTCCATTTAGAAAACATCACAAGTAATTTGGTGGAAGATTGTGGATTGTATTTGGCTGGCTTGCCGAAATCCGCTTTAAAAAATGTGAAGCTGTCAAATATTGAGATTAAGAAAACACCTGTTGCTTATGGGCTAAAGTTTGCGGAGCATATTGTTTTTAAGGATGTTGTTGTGAATGGAGAAAAGCTTGCTGAAAAACCTGAGGAGAAAGAGCTGGTTAAGTTAACGACTTTTTAAAGAGATGCGTTTTTAAGCTTTGGCGAGTCTGGAGACTCTTTTCCATTCTAAAATCCGAAGAGACGCTTCGCTTAACTCTCCGGACAGAAGAGGACTCTTTTTTATTTAAAAATCCGAAGAGACGCTTCGCTTAACTCTACGGACAGAAGACGATAAAATTGGATTGATAATGTGAACTTTAAAGCATAACCAAATGAAAAAAATAATTCTTCTTCTAAGTTTATCATTGATCATCTCTATTTACGCCAATGCTCAAATAATAGACAGGCATGCCTTGGTCAATCGGCATAATCCTGTTTTTAATACCCTAGATTCATTAAACACCCTAACTGTTGGCAACGGAAACTTCGCTTTTACGGTTGATGCAACAGGACTTCAAACTTTTCCAAGCTATTATGAAAAAGGTATTCCTTTAGGCACATTTTCTAATTGGGGATGGCATAGTTTTTCGAACCCTAAGGGCTATAATTTAAGTGAGGTAACCAAAAATTACAAAGTAGGGAATGATAGCATTTCTTACGTTTATCGGTTTCCGCAAGGAGAAAAAAAGTTAGCCAGCGAATACCTTCGAGAAAATGCTCATCGACTGCATTTAGGCTTAATTGGTTATGAAATTAGAAAGAAAAACGGCAAACTGATTGACCCCTCCGATGTAAAGAACATCGTTTTTAAATTGGATATGTGGACTGGCAAAATCAATAGTGAGTTTACCGTTGAGAATGAAATTGTGAAGACGGAGCTGTTTTCTAATCAGGATGATGATCAAATTTCTGCAAAGGTAACCTCTACTTTAATAGCAGAAGGACGGCTAAAAATCAGTTTACATTTCCCTTACGGAAGTGGTAGAAACATTACGGGAGGTTTAGATTTTGACCGCCCCAACAGCCATTCTACTCAAATGATTAAAGGGAATAAAGAGGTTTTGTTTAAGCGAGTGCTGGATTCTACCCGGTTTTTTGTGAAAGCAAGCTGGAACGAAACTGCAACAATACAGGCTGAAAAAGCACATCATTACCTTATAGTACCAGATAAAACTAATCAATCATTTAGCTTTTCAGTTTCCTTCTCTCCGAAAGACAACAGTATTAACAAGAATTTTGAATCAACACGGGAAAACAACAAAATAGCTTGGCAGAAATTTTGGGAAAGTGGCGGAGCGATAGATTTCGCTGGCTCCACAGACCCCAGAGCACCCGAGTTGGAAAGACGAGTTGTTTTATCGCAATACCTCACAAAAATTCAATCTTCGGGTAACCTTCCTCCACAAGAAACAGGTTTAACTTATAACAGTTGGTACGGTAAATTTCACTTAGAAATGCATTGGTGGCATGGTACACATT
>JBBSTQ010000426.1:0-3180 GCA_038235745.1 Sphingobacteriales bacterium | reverse complement strand
GCTGATGCTTATTTCGGTTCTAAAAACTACGGAAGTGCTTTAGCTTACTATAATCGAATTATTTCGCAAGGCGGAAGCAGTGTGGATTACGCTTTATTTCAACGCGGAATTATTGAAGGTTTGCAAAACCAACCCGAAGTTAAAATTGCTACGTTGCAGTCGCTATTAAGCAAATTTCCAAACTCAAACTACTCTGATGATGCTGGTTTCGAGATTCCTTACACTTACTTTTTAATTGGGCAGGGCGATAAAGCAAAAACAGATTTGAACGCTTTTATTCAAAAATATCCTCGCAGTTCTTATGTTCCAAGGGCTTTAGTTACGGTTGGTTTGGTAAACTACGATCAGAAGAATGACCAAGTAGCTTTAGAGACTTTTAAACGTGTGATTGCCGAATACAAATCAACAGATGAAGCGCAACAATCGTTAAAATTGATCCAAAAAATCTATTTGGATATGGGTAATGCCACCGATTTTATTAACTACGCAAGTACCACTTCCATAGGGAACTACACCACATCAGAACAGGATAACATCATGTTTCAGGCCGCAAATACGCAGTATTTACGTGGCAATTGGGATGGGGCAGTAGAATCTGTTAACGCGTATTTCGATAAATTCCCGAAAGCCATTCAGGATAAGCAGGCTAAATTTATCAGAGCAGAAAGCTATAAAAACCTCGGTAAGTTTGCACCTGCAATTATCGATTATGAGTACATTTTAAACGACTGGACTAGCGAATACACTGAAAGAGCACTCATCAGCATCTCGAAAATTTACATGAACAATAAGCAATATAACGAAGCTATTGTGCATTTAAAAAAGTTGGAAATAGCATCAGAATATAAAGCTAATTATACTTTTGCCATAAACAATTTGATGGTTGCTTATGCAGGTATCAAAGTGCCAGACCAAACTTTACTGTACGTTGATTTGGTGCGTAATTACGAGAAAACATCTGAAGAAGATAAAAACAAAGCAGGACTTTACGCGGGTAAAGCTCAACTTTTACTAGCGGATACGGCTAAAGCGAAAAAGGAATTTGAAGGTGTGGTAAAAGCTACAAAATCTATTGCCGGTGCGGAAGCTTTGTACAATATTGCAGAAATTCAGTACTTACAAAAAGACTTTAAAACATCGCAAAAAACTTGTTTCCAAATCATCAACGATATGCCAAGCTATGATTATTGGGGAGCGAAAAGCTTTGTTTTACTTGCCGACAATTACATCGCATTGAAAGATAAAGTACAAGCAATTGCTACGCTTAAAAGTATCATCGAAAATTACGATGGGGACGACGAGATTTTGGAAACAGCTAAGAAAAAATTAGACGCCATCAACAGCAAATAAAACCATGAAAAATAAAACACCATATATCAGCGCTTTTGTTTTCTGTAGTTTATTTGCATTAAACGTTTCGGCACAAACGCCGGTTAAACCTGCAGAGCCTGCTAAAACAGTACCCACAAAAGAACCTGTTAAGCCTACATCAACCACCACAACGGTTAAACAAGATACCAGTAAACGAAATGCGGTAACTGAAGAGTTTGACGTAGTTAGGTCTTACAAACCAGTTTTAGCCGATGCGGTAAAAATCAGGAGAAGTCCGAATTTAAATGATACCAGACCATTTAATCCACAGGTTAAATACACGCTTATTGACAGACGATTAGAGCTAAATAGCGGAATTAGAGAGTTGGAAGCACAAAAGTTAGTTGCGGAAATTGAAGCACAACGTAAGAATAATTTCGCAAAATTGGGTTTCGGTAATTTAGGGACGGGTTTAGCGCAATTGAATTTAGCAACAGGGCAAGACCCAGCTCTACAAGCGGGTTTCAACTTCAACCACTTATCTATGAGTGGTAAAGAAAACCAGCAGAAAATAAGCAAACAAAGTTTAAGCGGTTACGGCAGAAGCATTGGCGACGCTTTGGTTTTAGAAGGTAAACTGGGTTATGACAGGTTAGGGACGTACTTCTACGGAACAGATCCGCTGAGTAGTTTTACCAACCTAGATCCGCAGAAACAGCGTTTTAATTATTTTAACGCAGAAGGTTTATTGTTTAACAGAACCGATGCTGATGACGAAAATAGCTTCAGTTACGCCGCAAAAGCAAAAGGTTACATTTTCAACAATGCTTTTGAGGGCAAAGAAAATTCTTTTATTATTTCTGGTGGATTGGGTAAAAATTTAAATAAATTTCATTTGGGCGCCAACGCATCGGTTGACGTTACAACCAGTAAAGATTCGGCTTACAACTTCAACAACAATTTGGTTAGGCTAAACCCATACATTAAAATACAAACAGATATTTTTAAATTAACTGGCGGTATTAACTACGTAAATGAGTTTGGTAACAACCAACGCATCCATATTTTCCCAGCCATCAGCATGGATTTTATGTTGATCAAAAATTACCTGACTATTTTCGGAAACTTAGGTGGAGATGTTGAAAAGAATACTTTGAAAGAGTTCTCGGACGTAAATCCATACATTACTCAAAATGTTTTATTAAGGAACACGGTCAAAAAATTTGATGTTTCTGGCGGAATTAGAGGAACTTTTGCTCCCAATGTGGGCTACAAAGCCATGGTCAATTACCAAACTCTTGGCGACTTATCTTATTTTGTAAACGATAGAACCGCAAGAAACAAGTTTAGTGTTGATTACATGCTAGGCAATACCAACGTGATTGGTTTTAGTGGCGAATTAAACATTAACTTTTCCGAAGCTTTTAGTTTAGATAGTAAAATCGACATTAAGCAATACGATAGCAAAACAGAACAATACGCTTGGCTACGTCCGGGCTTTGTGTTGCAGTCAACCGCTTCGTTTAAAATTGTAGATAAGGTGAAAATCTCTGGCGACTTACTGTTTCAAGGGGAAACCAAAGCCAAGATTTATGACCAACCAAGCGGTTTCCCAAACACTACCTGTACCGTTAAACCAATTAAAGCTTTCGCTGATATCAGCGTTGGTGCAGAATACCAATACAACAAACAGAGTTCTGCATTTTTTAGAGTGAACAACATTTTAGCGAACGATTATCAACGCTTTCCTTATTAGAACAACTACGGAATAAACATTTTAGGCGGAGTGAGCTACGGCTTTTAGAATTTTTTAGGTGGCTAACGTTAAAAAAACTACTTTTACGGATTGATGGATATTTCAAATTATTT
>JBBSTQ010000425.1:0-3195 GCA_038235745.1 Sphingobacteriales bacterium | reverse complement strand
TTTTTAATGATTTTATCTTACATATTCCACCAAGGGTTTTTGCCCTTCATGGTTAAAATGCCCAAAAATATAATCACGGTTGCAATGGTATAGTAGATATAAATTGCTCGGTGTTTTGCTTTGTCTCCAATTGCTTTTTTTGATTTTGAGTAGCCAATCGTAATCAAAACGATTGCTAAAATCATCATGGTGATGTGTTCAACGTTCCAATAACGATAAACAGGATCTTTCATTTGAGAAAAATCTACCAACGGACTGATAAAATAAAGCACTAAACCCAGCAGCAGTTGAACGTGTGCGCTAATTAAAGTAAAAAGGTTAATCTTTTTATTAGTAGCAGTGTAAGGTTTGTTGCCTGCCGTAATGGCTTGGAAAATTGAAATTAAAACTAATATTAAGATCACATATCTTAATATTGAATGCAGATGAACTAGTCCGGTGTACATAATGAGTTTTTTTTAGCAAAGATAATAGAAAAAAGGATGAAAAACAGCAATAGCCTAATCACTATACACCAATAATCAAAATTTAAAAATCTTGCTTAGCTTTTCCCAAAGTTCATTATCAAATTTAGAAGCAGTCGCAAAAGAGTTTCCGGCACTGTTGCCCATTCTAATTACCACAATACCCTTGGATGGCACCACGTAAATTTTTTGATCATTTTTACCAAGCGCTGCATACAAATCTGCCGGAGCAGTGGGAATTAGCGAACCGCTAAAAACATTGTCTGTGGAGGGTAGCATATAACTCGCCTTTCCGTTTAGCCAAGTCAAATAACCATAACTTGGGTTTAAGGTTTGCGAACTGTTAATTTGTTTATCAAAGTAATCTGGGTCGTTTAGTACGGGCGTGTTTTCCCATATTCCTTTGTTCAACAACAATAAACCAAACCTTGCCATACTGCGTGGCGTACTGTAAAAAATATTGTTTGAGTTTTCGGCTTTAAGCCAAACGCCGTTCATCCCAATTTTATCTTTAACCCTAGTTTTAAAATATGCGTTGTAGCTTAATCCGCTAGCTTTTTCAATAACCTGGCCCAAAAGCGTATAAGGCGCATTAAAATAGCACCATCTTGTACCAGCATCGGTTTTGTAGTTTAGGGAAATTGGCAGGGTAGAATCTTTGATCTGCTGGTCTTCATCAATACCGGTAGTCATGGTAAGCTGATGCCGTACTGTGATTAAATTTTCTTTTGCTAAAGGCGCATTTGTCCAGCCGATTCCTAAATAGTCAGATGTTTTCTTGTTAACATCCACAATCCCTTCCTTTTGCGCAATACCCACCATAAAGCCAGTTAAGGTTTTCCCGGCAGATGCCCAATACCAATTGCTATCTGCTGTAAAAGTTCCATAGTATTTCTCAACCGCTATTTTTCCGTCTTTTAATACTAGGAAAGCCTTGGTGTTTTTTTCGTTGAGGTACGTGTAGAGGTTTGTAAGCTCATTTTCATCCCAATTTAATACACCTGGCGAAACCGTTTCCCATTGGTTATTTGCAATAGGTGGGAAATACTTTTGGGCAAAAGCTTCGTCTTTGATTGTGTTTTTCTTTTTTTTGCAAGAGAAAACTGGGAAAACAAACAGCAGTGCTAAGGTTAGTAAAACGTACTTCATCTTTTTGGAGGTTTTGTTTTGGACGATATTATGTAAAGATGGTTTAAAAACTGAAATGAGCTGGAGTTCAACTTTCAGATTTCTGCGTTTGGTTAAGGTGCTTTTTGCAGCATCCAATTAAATTTTTACCGATAATAGTTTGGGCGTAACCCAAAAGGGTCGGGCTATCCGTTTCAATCTTTTTGCAGAAAAAGCAAAAAAGATTTTTTCTTCTATCCCTTACGCAAAGCTTATAGAGTTGGCGGATTTACCTTCGTAACTTGAATTCCAGAGATGGACGGAAATGCAAACTAACTAATGAACAATTGAGTTGTAAACAAGGAACTTGGAGTTGAAACCAAATTGATGTCAAACTTGAGTGAAGTTTCAATAGTTGAGCTTGCACTATGAATTCTACACGAAAACTGCCATCCTTCGTTTAACGTGATTAACAATGTTGTTTTAGAATTATTTTTATAAACGATTTCAATTAGCCTGTCGGGTAATTTAACCTTTGTGACTTTTGCTTTAGGTTTTTTTACCCCTAAAGATTGATTTAATGAGCCATAAAGATTGAATGCATGTATTTCAACTTTCTTTTTGCCTTTTATTATTTTATAAAAGTCATTTCGACCAATTAGATACCTAACAAGTTGGCTAGCAACAACATCAGGATTTTCATCATTTAATCTTTCTAACTCTTTTTTAAAAGCGTTTAGCAGAGGGACATAAACGATGTCACTTTTACTTGCGATACTGCTCCATTTGGTGTTTTTATCTTCTTTTTTCTTCTCTTCTAAAAAAGAAAATATTTTCAATATCTCCGAAAAATACGTTTCCGAACTTGGTATGCCCAACCATTCTTGTCCAAAATCAAGATTTTTTGACAGTCTAGAGTGCTTTACCGCCTTATGATTGTTTTTTGCGGAAATTCCTATTTCCCATTTCTGCAAAGAACGAATTGCTAAAACATCTCGTACATCGCCAGCCTTACCTTCTTTGTCAGGAAGAATCTCTAATTGTAAAATATCAGTTTCGTCGATTCCATACGACAGCCTTGGCTCAATATCTAACAAAAAGTTTACCGCAAAGCTTGCGACTAATTTGTACTGCCCTTGATCCTTTTCGTTAAATGTTTCAAAACACTTTAAAGCGGTTTGAAATGGTGCATTATTCAATATTGAAGTTTTAGTGATTTTTTCTAGTCTCTCAAAAAACTCATTTAACAATGCGTACTCAAATGCTTTACCATTAGTGACTTGCTTGGCTGCTTTAGGCATTGACAGGAATATTATTAATAATTTCAACCATTCGTTCACGAACAACAACACCATTCACTTTCGTAATGACTTTTTGCATTTTTACATCTTTGTTCAATTTTACGGTCTTCAAATCCTTCAAAATTTTATTCGCTAAAATCTCTCCCATTTTTACTGGAACAGCGTTTCCAATCATTTTATAGCCAGCGACAACGCTTTTATAATAAAATTTAAAAGTATCCGGAAAAGTCTGGATTCTTGCACATTCTCTAACACTTAAACGGCGATATAAATCTTCGCTTCCCTTCACAAACTCTCTTAAATTCTGTTCAATGAATTTCATT
>JBBSTQ010000424.1:0-3220 GCA_038235745.1 Sphingobacteriales bacterium | reverse complement strand
TTATAAATAATCAGGCTATTATATCGTTTTTGGTATGCTTATGGTATTGTATTTAATAAAAAAACATACAAACATGAAAAGCATTAACCAAAATTTATACAGCACAGAAAACTACGGTGGAGAGTTTTCAATTCTTAATTCTTACAATCCTGAAAAGAGTCAAAAAATTACGGACATTAAGTCAAGGGTTTATACCGTTTTCTTATACGTACTGTCACTTGTGAGCGTTACATTTTGGATTATTTCATTAAATATTTTACCATTCGGCCATATATTTCAATTTTTATTAGGTTCAGCAGTGTTGTTTATCAACGTTTTAGTTTTTAAATGGGCGAAATTGTAATTTAACATTGCTTTTTTTGTCTGTTTAAACACACATTATGTTTAGGTAAGTGTTCGTTATTTGCAACACTTACCAAAATCCGCATTTATTATCGCCAATTCTGGTTGCTTTTCCTCTACAATCTTTTCGATTATTTCTTAGTGTCTTTCGTTAACCACGGATAATTTTCGTTTCAATACGTAAAAGATTATAGTTTTACACTGATGAGGATTTTAATCGTTGAAGATGAAGTTGAACTTGCTAAAAGTATGTCCAATTACTTGCAAAATGAGGATTACGATTGCGAGTTGGCTTACGATGTAGAAGAAGCTCGTGAAAAAATGATGCTGGTCAATTACGATTGCATTGCGTTGGATATTATGCTTCCTTTTGGTAGTGGACTCGATTTGCTAAAAGAGCTAAAAACTGCTGGTAAAGAAGACGGAGTAATTATCATTTCTGCAAAAAATTCAGTCGACGATAAAATACATTCCTTAAAATTAGGTGCCGACGATTATCTTTCCAAACCATTCCATCTGGCAGAACTTAGCGCAAGAATCCAATCTATTATTCGTCGCAGAAATTTTAGTGGATCCAATATCATCGTTTATAAAGACTTAACCGTCAATCTGCAGTCAAAAGAGGTTAGGGTTGCAAGCAAAGAATTGGAAATCACAAAGACTGAATATGCCCTACTCCTATTCTTGCTCTTCAACAAAAACAAAGTAGTTTCCAAAAATGCCATCGCAGAAAATTTAAGCGGCCAATCTGCCTTATATTTTGATAACTTTGATATTATATACTCGCACATCAAAAACCTGAAAAAAAAATTAGGGCCTGTTGGCGAGTATATAAAAACCATTTACGAGACCGGTTATAAATTTAGTTAGCTTTGAAATTACTCAACTACAGTTCAAAAAAATACCTGTGGCTTTCGTCGCTGCTTGTTGCTATAAGCATTCCAACTTTTTATTTGGTTGTAAACTCGCTTTTTATACACGCCACAGATAAGACTTTAGAAAGCCAAGCCGTTTTAATTCCGGCATACATCCAAGAAGTTAAAACCCCAGCCGATTTAGCGCTCTGGAAAAAGGTAGACCGCGATGTTGACATTAATCTTTTTGATAAAAACAATTTCAGGGAAGTGCCTTTCACGGTGGAGGCTATAAATCCTGAGACTAATGAAGTTGAGGATTTTCGGCATTTACAAAAGCAGGTTGATATATTTGGAATTAAACATACCATTACTTTTAAAGTATCACTTGTTGAGAAAGACGATTTGATAGAAAGCATTTTGGTTGTGCAAATTTCTCTTTTGCTACTTATATTCTTAGGCTTCATTGTCATCAACCGCATCATCAGCAAAAAAATATGGACGCCTTTCCACAATATTCTTAACTTTCTTAAAAGTTACGAGTTGACAAAAGACGTTGAAATGCGAGAGGAGAAGTTGGAGATTGACGAGTTTAACGAGCTTAATATTGACATCAATAATTTATTACAACGCACCCAATCCGCCTATCAATTACAAAAAGAATTTACAGAGAACGCAGCGCATGAGCTACAAACTCCGGTAGCCATCATTAAATCTAAGCTGGACTTACTGTTACAAGAAAAAAACTTAAGCAACAGCCAAAGTACTTTGATTGATCAGATTTATTATGTGCTCCAAAAATTGAGCGATTTAAATAAAAATCTGCTGTTCTTAACAAAGATCGAAAATCAGCAATTTCAGTTTGAAGATAAAATTGATTGTATTAAAACGGTTTCAGAAGTAATTGAAAATTCCATCTTTTTTGCAGAGGCTAAATACCAACAATTACTCTTTCCAAGACCAGAGCTAAAGAATTTCCAAGGAAATCAAGCTTTATTTGATCAGTTAGTGCAAAATTTGGTAATCAACGCAGTACAGTATTCTCCAAAAGGCAGCATCATTAATGTTTTACTAACCAACGACGTATTGACTGTTGTAAATGAAGGTTCAAAGTTGGACTTTAGTGAAGAGAGATTGTTTTCTAGGTTTTCCAAAACAATCGATAAAAACCAAAAGGGAAATGGTTTGGGACTGGCAATCTGTAAAAAAATTGCGTTGGTACATGGTTTTACAATGGTCTACGATTACTCAAATGCAAAGCACCATTTTACCGTAAATTTTAATCAGCCAAACTAAGTTTTAATAACTCAGCCTGGCTGAATTAGTTAAAACTTCTCCGACGCAATCATTACAATTTTCGCACTGATAGTTGAACCTGGAGGATTAATTACGCCGCTCCCGTTTGAATTTTGAATCCTCAAAATTATGCTTTGATTTGTTACTTTATAACTATAAGAAAATCCCTCATAAGTTTGTGGAATAGGCTCGTACGTATTATCTTCGAACATTAAAAAAACAAAAACACCACTAGAATTATTTTGGTAAATATCACCTTCTGCAAATCCAATTGTAGCATTATAGGTTATTCCACCGTCTTTAGTTGTCCATCTATCCGGGTTCAAAGTTTCAATAACTGTTTGATTTGGGGTTGTGTAATACTCATTCGTTACTTTTCTGCAGGCAGATACTCCAAGTATCATTAGGCCTATTATTAAAATTGAGATTCTTTTCATCTGATGGTTTTTGTTTTAATGGATATACGAGATTTCCTGTTCTAAGAAACTCATCTTATTGTAAAGACGACTAAACACAGCTACAGGTTGCATGAGATAAACAAAAAACACACCATAATTTTAATGGGATTATATTTTAGATAATGCCTGTAAAGTTTAACTTTGGTTTATACAAACCAAGAGATATGCAAGAATTAGATAAACCTTGGGTTGCAGCGCCAATGGTGTATTTGTTCACTCGGTTAGATCCAGCGCCCATAATTCCTCGTAAGCCACCCGTACCAAACTCTA
>JBBSTQ010000423.1:0-3239 GCA_038235745.1 Sphingobacteriales bacterium | reverse complement strand
GTTAGAGAGATATACCAAGCAAGTCGGGCGAGAAAAGCACAGGATGGAAGCTTTTGTGCGTTTCAGATTAATCAACGACGAAATTTATTTTGCAGAAATTGAACCCGATTTTAACGTGATGCCAATTATTGCCAAACACTTCTCTGAACGTTATCAAGACCAGAAATGGGCTATTTTTGATAATAAACGCAACTATGGTCTATACTACGATTTAAAAACGGTAGAGAGTTTAGAAATGGACTTCAATCAAAAGACCATAGATAGCTCTGGCGTAGTAAACACCGAAGATTTTTACGAAAACTTATGGCGCACTTACTTTGATAAAACCAATATCAAAGCTCGTAAAAATATGCGTTTACACGTTCAGCATGTGCCAAAACGGTATTGGAAATACCTGACTGAAAAACATGTCTTTTAAAGGCTTTTGACTTTATCCCACATTTTTTTATCAACTGGGATACCGTTTTTAGTGTTTTCTTCTCTGATTTTTAAAGTATGTTCTCCAGGGTAACGAACGTCGTTTCCTCCTTGCTTCGTGTATGCCAGAATTTCATCTGCCACATTGCCTGCGTTTGGGTACAAATCCATATCCAAACAGATATAAACCTGCGAAATATTTTTCTCTTTTTTACTTTCCGAGATTCCCGCGGTGGTTTGTCCTCCACTTAAAATACTAACCAACAAATCTAGCATTATCGCTAAGCCAGAGCCTTTCCACATGCCAGCAGGCAAAGGGCGCATTGTTTTTCTGATTGCCGCGGGGTCTTTGGTCAGTTCTCCCTCTTCGTCATAACCTCCATAAAATGGAAGTTCGGTTCCTTTAAGTTCATGCTCTTGCAGTTTTCCGTAAGAGAATTGCGCCATTGCCATGTCTAAAACTATGTGCCCGTTTTTATGTGGCACAGCAATTATTAAAGGGTTATTTCCAATAGTTGCTTCTGCAGATCCCCAAGGAGGCATAATGCCAATGGTATTGGTAAAATTAATTCCAATGCAATTTGCTTCTGCGGCTTGCCAACCGTAAGCACCTCCACGCATCCAATGGTTGGTGTTTTTTAATGCAACGCAACCCATCCCGTTTTTCTTGGAAATTTCAATCGCTCGTTTCATGCAAAATTGAGCATTAAGCACACCAGGTCCCAAATTACCGTCCCATTGTTCAATTACGCCAAAGCTATTGGATAAACTTGGCTCCGCATCCACATCAATAAAACCTTCTTTTATGTAGTCAATAAATACGGGAAAGCGGTTTAAACCATGCGAGTAAACCCCATCTCTACTATTATTTGCGAAAATCTCCGCACAAGCTGTTGCTTTCAAATCAGAAAAGCCTCGGCTCAGCAAAACTCTTTTTAATTCATCGAATAATTCGGAATAAGGAACTCTTTGCATTTTATGATGTTTTTTTATTTGGTAGCTAAAATCAAATATAATAATTGTTTAACAAACGGGCATCCTGTGGAGAAACTCCACAGTTTTAAAACTACTACAAACCATTAAAATACTCAATAATAGGTGTTTGTGAATTATATCTCGGTTTGGCATCGTTGTTCTGTAAGGGGTTGATATAAAACATTAAATAATTAACATTAAACTCATCTTTTATGAAAAGGTTCATTTTATCAGCAGCAATATTAGGTTTAACTACAGTTGCATTTGCACAAGAAAGTACGCCAGACTCTACAACTACCGTTCCTCAACAAACGGAGGAAACAGCTATTAAAAATGGTGCTGGACAACTTGTGAAATTTACCGACTTACCAGAAGCAGTAAAAACAGCCTTAAGTTCTGAAGCCTACAGTGCTTGGACACCTGCAGAAGCATTTTTAGTTACGGATGACAGCGGTAAAGTTTATTACAAAATTACAGCGACTAAAGAAAATGAGATTGCTTCCATCAAAATAAACGCTGACGGAACACCTGGAGAGTAGTAAAAACAGAACATTAATATAATTTAAATAGTAAGAATTAAAAAATCAATATTATGAAAAAGTACATTTTATCAGTAGCAATACTAGCATTATCAACAGTAGCATTTGCACAAACGGAAGAGCCAACATCAGAACCCCAACAAACAGAAACGATGGAAACAATGGTTGCTCAGGATAGCTCAACATCTACAAAAGTTGAGTTAGCAGATTTGCCAAACGCCGTTAAAACCACTTTAACTTCTGATGCCTATAAAGCTTGGACACCAACTGAAGCATTTTTAGTTAAAGGAAATGGTAGCGAATTCTATCAAATCAACGTAACTAAGGAAGAAGAGAAAGGTTCAGTGAAAATTAACGCAGACGGAACTCCGGTATCTCAATAAGTTACCTATAAAGATTAACCTTAAATTTCTTTATTAGTGTGTGAAAGCCAGATTTTTATCTGGCTTTTGTTATTTTTGACCTATGCTCAAAACTCTCATCATAGAAGATGACACCTCTTTTTCTGAATTATTGAACGGATTTTTAGGCAAGCAAAACCACAGCGTGACCTGCTTCGCTAAAATTGAGCCCGCACTTAAAGCGCTCGCAGAAACCACCTTTGACTTACTTTTAGTAGATTATAGGTTGCCAGACGGCACAGGGTTAGATGCATTAAAATTTTTACAGGAGAAGTCTATAAACATTCCCGTGATTATGATGACGAGCTTTAATGACGTTCGCACTGCTGTAAAATCAATTCAGATGGGTGCGTTTGACTATATTTTGAAACCGGTAAATCCGGATGAATTGCTATTAGCGATTAAAAAAGCTCTAGCGCAAAAAGTAGAACAAAAAAGCGACACTACCTCGGTAAAGTACATTAAAGGAGAAAGCGAGGCTGCTAAGAAAATATACCAGCATGTTGATTTGGTTGCCCCAACGGAAATGTCTGTTATTATTCAAGGAGAAAGTGGAACTGGTAAGGAACATGTTGCCAGACTTTTGCATTTGCAAAGTGAACGAAAGATCAAACCTTTTGTGGCGATTGATTGCGGCTCACTTTCTAAAGATTTAGCAATAAGCGAGCTATTTGGACATGTCAAAGGTGCTTTTACCGGTGCTTTAACAGATAAAAAAGGTCAGTTTGAACTTGCAAAGGGTGGAACGCTTTTTATGGATGAGGTTGGTAATTTAACCTATGAAGTACAGGTTAAACTACTACGAGCGTTGCAGGAAAGGATAATACAGCCTTTGGGAGCTACCAAAAACATCTCGGTAGATGTTAGGATTATTACAGCAACAAATGACGATTTGCAAAACAGCATC
>JBBSTQ010000422.1:0-3242 GCA_038235745.1 Sphingobacteriales bacterium | reverse complement strand
CGAATCTTCTTGGGCATAGTAATACGCAATTTGTTGAGCATTTTTTAAAGCTTGATCAAAATTTCGTCCTCTAGCAACATAGGTTTTAGAAAGTATCGGCGCATTCGCATCTGTAACTTTAAGCTCAAAACTTAAATTATTTGGCATTTCAAAATCCCGATCTCTACCAGCTATGGTTACTACAGTAGTGCCTATGTTTCCATTAGTAATATTTTCTTTTATAGTTCTCTCATCCCCCAATTGTAAAATATAAGTGTTTGACAGATTTGTCTTTAACGCAATAGTTTCGCTGTATCTGGCTTCTTCCTTAAATTCAGTAGCATTTTTGCCGATACAAAAAATACCAATCGCTACAGCAACAATCCACACGATTGCTAAGCCTAAATTCAAGCTTTTAGACACCGTTCTTCTATTAAAAGTCAATCGTAACAACAGAAAAAGAAACGCTAAAAAAGGGATCACTATTGCTAAAAAAGCACAAACCATTAAAACAGGACGCAATTGCGCACTCACAGCATTTAAAGGGAAGATGGTGGCGACGTCGGCATTACCAGCGTATCCCAAAAACACCATTAACGTGACAAACGCCATGGTAAGTAAAAGCCCTACAAAAATGATGATGATTACACCGGAAAACTTTAGGATGGCTTTACCGGTAACTCCTAAAAAAGAGAATAAGCCGTCTAAAATATCTCTGGCCGAAGATTCTATCTTACCAAATGCAGGCATTTTTCCTTTCACATTTTTAAAGTTGGTTTTAACAGCGTTTAGTTCGTCCTCAAAGTTTTTTTGGAAAGTGTGCAAGTTTATTTTCTCGCCCTTCATTTCCATTTTCTCTGCCCGGGTTACAGCTCTCGGCATTATAATCCAAAGCAATACATAAGGAAGCAATCCAAATCCGTAAAAAATTAGCAACAAAATAAAAGAAATACGCACCCACGTTGCTTCAACTCCAAAATAATGTGCAATACCAGAGCATACACCACCTACCAACCTATCGTTTGTATCTCTAAAAAGTTTCTTCGCAAATGAAGTGGCTTCGCTTTTATCTGCTTCATAATCTTCGTCTTCCTCTGTTTCAAAATCGGCAGCCTTACCCATTCTTGTAGTTACTTCGTTAACATCGGCCATCACAATCACTTGTTTTTTACCTGCCACTAGCTGTTCAGAAAACATTTCGGCAATTCTACTTTCAATATCGCTAACAATCTCAAAACTGTCTTTGTAGCTGGTAAAATGGCGTTTAATATCGTCCATGTAGCTTTTTAAAAGCTGGTAGGCATCTTCTTCTATATGAAAGATTACGCCAGTTATATTGATGATTATTGTCTTATTCATGATCGTTGGTTTTTTTATTTTGTGATAAATCTCTCTTGTTGATACTATTTTGAACTGCGTAAGCCAAATCTTTCCAAGTTTCGTCGAGTTTCAAAAGCACTTCTTTTCCGCTTTCAGAAAGCTCATAGTACTTACGAGGCGGCCCCGAAGTGGATTCTTGCCAATTGTAAACCAACAGTCCGTTATTTTTTAGCCGAGTAAGGAGTGGGTACAAAGTTCCCTCAACAATTAATAACCGAGCTTCTTTTAGTTCTTCTATGATATCCGAGGCGTAAATTTCTCCTCGTGATATGATAGAAAGGATGCAGTATTCTAAAATACCTTTCCGCATTTGTGTTTGAGTATTGTCCGCTAACATATAACAAAGATATAGGTATTAGTTGGTATTATGTAATACATAGTACTAAAAAATGTTTATTTTATTTTTGAGATACGGGGGGTAAGTAATTCTTAGTTTAAGCTATCTAAAACGTACTTTTAATATAGTGTGTGCAAATAACATTTCTGAAAGAAATTTTAGGCAACCAAATGTTTTCAGAAAAGGGCCTTAGGTTCAAATTTTTAATCTGCTATCTTTGCTACAGTAATAAGCAGGATAAAAATGGATGGTATAAATATTAAACAGCTAGCGGAAGCGCTAAATCTTTCTACCTCAACCATTTCTAGAGCGTTCCAAAATAATAGCGGAATCAAACAAATCACCAAAGATCTTATCTTAGCGAAGGCCAAGGAGCTAAATTATCAGCCTAATCACTACGCCAGCAGTTTGCGCAACCAAAAAAGTAAAACCATTGCGGTTATTGTTCCCGAGTTGGCCAATAATTATTTTTCGCAGGCTATACACGGGATTGAGCGAGTTGCGAGAGCTAATGGTTATAACATATTGATTTATGCCACAGACGATGATTTTAATAAAGAAGTTGATGTAATTAAACGTTTACACAACGGTAGGGCAGAGGGGATTATAATGTCAGTGTCTGGAGAAGCCGAAAACCACAGTTATCTTAACAAAATTGGGGTGAGGCGTTTACCCATGGTGCAGTTTGACCGTGTTTACGATGATGTTGAGACTCCCAAGATAACTACCGATGATTATGAAAGCAGCTTTACTGCCACCGAGCATCTAATTGAACAGGGATGCAGAAGAATTGGGTTTTTAGTAGTGAAGAACGATTTATCTATCGGCAAAACCCGTGAACGTGGTTATATTGATGCATTAGCTAAGCATCACTTAATGTTTGATGAGCGGTTAGTAATACACTGTTCAAATAGTTACGAGCAAAACGACCCTATTATTAAACAAGCAATTAAGGAATTTAGCTTAGATGGTATTTTTGCATCAGTAGAACGATTGGCGTTTGCAACCTACTATGCTTGCTATGATTTAAATATTGTAATACCCACAGATTTAAAAGTAATTAGTTTTTCTAGTTTAGAAATTGCACCGCTTTTAAACCCATCTTTAACAACAGTTACTCAACCGGCTACAGAAATTGGATGTTTAGCGGCTCAATTGCTGTTTGATATTTTGCTGGGGAATACCCAAGAAAAAGATGCCCAAAAAACAGTAGTACTGAACTCAAAAATCATCTACAGAAACTCCACAAAATAACTTCAAATAGCATGTTGTTTTTGACTTAAAAAAAGCAAAAAAATTTTCCATCTTAGTGTGATTTACGCAGAATTTTGTTCTTTTTTTGGGAACGTTCCCAAAAATACTTTGAGATATTTTGGGAACGTTCCCTTTTTTAGGTTATTTTTTTAGCTGTGTAAAACAAACACTAAGTTTGGATTTTTTAATTCATAATATGTTGATTATCAAATTTATATTTTTAATTAGTTAAAAATAAAGAAGTCAATATTTTTACTTTTTTTATCAGAAAATATCAGTCTAAAAATAATTT
>JBBSTQ010000421.1:0-3250 GCA_038235745.1 Sphingobacteriales bacterium | reverse complement strand
GTTAGGTTTTCTGTGGTGTAGGCATTGTTTGAACCACCGTTGTACTCCATCGTTTGGTCAAACATTTTAGGCCCGTATTTTTTGGCCCCGTTAAACATCATGTGCTCAAAAAAGTGGGATAAGCCGGTAATGCCCGGATGTTCGTTTCTTGAACCAACCTTGTAAAAAAGATACATATTTGCATTGGGTATGGATGCATCTTCCAAAACCAAAAACTTCATTCCATTGCTCAAGGTAAAAGTTTTTACGTCGTCCAGCTTGTTCTGTGCAAACAACTGTAAACCTGTTACAAGCAACAATCCGGTAAATAATTTGTTAATCATTTTTTTAATCTAAATAGTAAAGTTAACGCATCCGACCATCAATAAACAAGATAAACTCATTTTAGATTTTTTTCTTCAATACTTAAAATGCTCATCAAGCTTTAACTAAAAACCCTAGCTGAAAACTTGTTTTTATAGGGCTTTCTGCTCCGTAATTTCAAACGCAAAGCAATTTAAAAAAAGAACATCAAAAAAATACGCAAATATGCCTTTGTCTTAATAATATTGCAATCTTTTGCTTTTAAAACCTGTTTGATTACTAAATTTTTATCTTTACCAAAAAACAAATCAATATGCTTTCCAAAATCAATTTCACAGAAACTCAAACCTATGAGTACCTGATAGACCACTTGGTTGATCTAACAGATGTTCACATAAAAGACCTTTTTGCTAAAGATGCAGAACGTTTTTGCAAGTTCTCTATCCAGTTCAACGATATTTTTGTTGATTATTCTAAGAACAGGATAGATGAAAAAACAATCGCTTTATTGCTGGAGTTAGCTAAAGAGTGTGATCTACAAAATGCCATAAACTCCATGTTTAATGGCGATGAGATTAATGAAACTGAAGGCAGAGCTGTTTTACATACCGCTTTGCGTAACCGGAGCAATACGCCCGTTTTGGTTGACGGTAAAGATGTGATGCCCGATGTGAATGAGGTTTTAGCTAAGATGAAAAAGTTTTCTGAAGCTGTGATTTCGGGAAGCTGGAAAGGATATTCTGGCAAAGCGATAACAGATGTTGTAAATATTGGAATTGGCGGGTCAGATTTAGGGCCGGTTATGGTTACAGAGGCATTAAAGGCTTATAAAAATCACTTAAACCTGCACTTTGTTTCTAACGTTGACGGTACGCACATTGCCGAAACTTTAAAGAAAGTTGACCCAGAAACGACGCTGTTTTTGATAGCGTCAAAAACTTTTACTACCCAAGAAACCATGACCAACGGACATAGTGCCCGCAATTGGTTTTTGGCGAGTGGTGCAGCTGAAGCGGATGTTGCTAAACATTTTGCGGCGCTTTCTACAAACGCTGAGGGCGTTGGCAAATTTGGAATCGATACCGAAAACATGTTCGGTTTTTGGGATTGGGTTGGTGGTCGTTATTCTTTATGGAGCGCTATCGGAATGCCAATTGCACTTTCTATAGGGTTTGATAAGTTTGAGGAATTGTTGACTGGCGCTCATGAAATGGATAACCATTTTAGAGACACGCCTTTTGAGCAAAACATTCCTGTGATTTTAGCTTTGTTAGGCGTTTGGTACAACAACTTTTTTGAGGCTGAAACGCAAGCTATTTTACCTTATGACCAATATATGCATCGTTTCGCTGCTTACTTTCAGCAAGGCGATATGGAAAGTAACGGCAAACATGTGGACAGAGCAGGAAACGATGTGGAATACCAAACTGGTCCAGTGATTTGGGGCGAGCCAGGTACAAACGGACAACATGCTTTTTACCAACTTATTCATCAGGGAACAAAATTAATTCCGTGTGATTTTATTGCTCCGGCACAATCTCACAACCCTCTTGGCCAGCATCATAATATGCTTTTATCCAACTTTTTTGCACAAACAGAAGCATTGATGAACGGCAAAACCGAGGAAGAAGTAATTGCAGAATTGAAAGATAAAAGCCAAGAAGAAATAGATACGATTGCACCTTTTAAAGTTTTTGATGGCAACAGACCCACCAACTCTATTATGGTAAAAATGATTACTCCGAAAGTTTTAGGTACTTTGGTTGCCATGTACGAGCATAAGATTTTTGTGCAAGGCATAATCTGGAACATTTTCAGTTTTGACCAGTGGGGAGTGGAGCTTGGCAAGCAACTAGCTGGCAAAATTTTACCTGAGTTGAAAGATGATAGCGAAATAACTGATCATGATAGTTCAACAAATGGGTTGATCAATTTGTATAAAGCTTGGAGATAAGAGTGTATTCGATAATACATTGATATTTAAAATGGCCTGTGTTTTCACAGGTCATTTTTTTGCTCTAGTACTTTCAGATTATCGTTAGATAAATAATTTGTAAAAGTATTAATTTATGGCAACATAATTTTTTCTACTTTTTTTATACGGATAAACAAGGTGGAAACTGCTCCTAACAAAAGCATTACCCCAGCGAGCTTCATTGCATTGATAGGATTATTGTTCAGCCAACTTTCGTAATACAGTGGCATAGTTACATTTTGTAAAAGCATAGGTATCACGATAAACATGTTAAAAATCCCCATGTAAACGCCTGCTTTTTTTGGCGGAATGCTACCTGCTAAAATCACGTAAGGGTTTCCCATCATACTTGCCCAAGAAAGTCCCATACCAATCATCGGGATAAAAACGTAGGCGGGGTTGTTAATAGACGGTAAAACAAATAATCCCACACCTGCAAAACTTAAACAAATGGCATGTAAATACTTAGCGCTATATTTTCGGGCCAACCACGCTAAGCCGAACGCAGACAAAAAAGCGATGAAGTTGTAAAAAGCCCCTATTTGTCCTGATAAAATATCAGCATCTCTGAAGCCAGCGCTTCCTACCTCTGCCCCACCATATACCGATCTAGCAAGTGTTTTAGCGATATAAATCCAATAAATAAACATCGCGTACCATGTAAAAAACATCATTGGTATCATTTGGCGCATGGTTAAAGGCATGTCTTTTACAGCCGCCCAAATATCTGTAAAAGTGGATTTAAGTCCAATTGGCGAGGCTTTAATCTCCTGCTTCTCTTCCTCCGTTATCGGGAGTTCTTTGGTGGTTTTTAATGTCCACAAAATAGATCCGATAGAAACTGGAGTTGCTACCTTTGACTAGAGGGATTCTATAGACAGATTTAACTGAAACAATTAAATTTGAATATATGAACAAACGAGCGTTTGATGATGACTTTAAAAGAATGGCAGTAGATCTGTCCATTCAGAG
>JBBSTQ010000420.1:0-3276 GCA_038235745.1 Sphingobacteriales bacterium | reverse complement strand
ATGATAAAGAGCCAGCCGGAGATGGCTTACCAGATGCCCGTAATACCTTGCTTTGGGCGCCAAATATCATAACGGATAAGAATGGAGAAGCAACATTGAGTTTTTACTGTTCGGATATTAATACTGGCTTTATTGGTAAGATTGAAGGTGTTAATGGAGAAGGATTATTGGGCTTGGGTGGTTTTGAGTTTTTGGTGCGTAAGAGTGAAAAATAAAAGGATGAGGTGTATAACAATACAAAGTTTTTCAGTGCGGTTACTGACACTGCTAATAATTAGTTCCATTTTTCAAATGATGTAGATTGCCAGTCGAAAGTATTAGAGCCCTCTTTAATGATTTAGCTCTCAAAAAAAACCATAAAATATCATGACAGTACAGGACAGCTATTTTCTGTGAATGACTAAGTTTGAGGATGATGTTATAAACCTAACATTCCTTTAAATCAATAATAACGTCTAAAAAAAACAAATCAGATGAAAAAAATAACTCTTCTTCTAATTTCATTATTGACCGTCTCGTTTTTCGCAAACGCTCAGAAAATATATAGGCATACGTTGGTAAATCGGAACAATCCAACTTTTAATAGCATTGATTCGCTGAATGCACTTACGGTCGGTAACGGAAACTTCGCTTTTACGGTTGACGCCACAGGACTCCAAACTTTTCCAGACTATTATGAAAAAGGAATTCCACTAGGCACTTTCTCCAACTGGGGCTGGCATAGTTTCCCTAATCCTAAGGGATATAATTTAAGTGAGGTGACCAAAAATCACAAAGTAGGGAATGATAGCATTCCTTACGTTTATCGGTTTCCGCAAGGAGAAAAAAAGCTAGCGAGCGAGTATCTGCGAGAAAATGCACATCGACTGCATTTAGGCTTAATTGGTTATGAAATTAGGAAGAAAAACGGCAAACTGATCGACAAATCCGATGTAAAGAACATCGTTTTTAAGTTGGATATGTGGACTGGCAAAATTAGTAGCGAGTTTACCATTGAAAATGAAATTGTAAAGACGGAGCTATTTGCTAACCAAGATGACGACCAGATTTCCGCAAAGATAACCTCTGCGTTAATTGCCCAAGGTCGCTTAAAAATAAGTTTGCATTTCCCTTACGGAAGCGGTGGCCACATTACTGGAGCTTTAGATTTTGACCATCCCAACAGTCATTCTACTCAAATGGTTAAAGGGAATAAAGAGGTTTTATTTAAGCGAGTGCTGGATTCCACCCAGTTTTTTGTGAAAGCAAGCTGGAATGAAAAGGCAACAGTCCAAGCTGAAAAAGCGCATCATTATTTTATAGTGCCTGATGAAATTAATCAATCATTTAGCTTTTCAGTCTCCTTCTCTCCGAAAGATACCTGTATCAAAAAAAATTTTGAGGCTACGCAGGAAAATAATAAAATAGCGTGGCAAAAATTTTGGAAAAGTGGCGGAGCGATAGATTTCGCTGGCTCCACAGACCCAAGGGCATCAGAGCTGGAAAGACGGGTTATTTTATCGCAATACCTTACCAAAATCCAGTCGTCTGGAAACCTTCCTCCGCAAGAAACTGGTTTAACTTTTAACAGTTGGTATGGCAAATTCCACCTGGAAATGCATTGGTGGCATGGAACACACTTTGTTTTATGGAACCGACCAGAATTGTTTGCCAACAGTATGAATTGGTACAAATCAATTATTCCAGAAGCAAAAAAAACAGCGGATGCCCAAGGTTATGAAGGCGTACGCTGGCCTAAGATGGTAGCACCTGATGGCGTAGAAGGACCATCCATCATCGGACCTTTTTTAATTTGGCAACAACCACATCCAATTTACTATGCGGAATTGTTTTATAGAAATAATCCAATCCCTGAAATTCTAGAGAAGTATAAAGAAGTCGTATTTAAAACTGCAGATTTCATGGCTTCGTTTGCTAAGTACGATGAATCCACAGGCTTTTATAATCTCCCACCGCCTTTAATTCCTGCTCAAGAATCGTTCGATCCTGAAAGAACACTTAATCCGTCGTTTGAACTTGCCTATTGGCATTATGCTTTAAATCTTGCTCAAAAATGGAGGCAACGTTTGGGAATGGAGAAAAATGAGAAATGGCAAAATATAATTGACAAACTTGCTCCGCTACCCATAGAGGATAATGTTTATCTTCCTTATCAAGGTTTAACCGATGCTTACACCAACAAAAAATACATCAGCGATCACCCTATAGTTACTGGGATTTTAGGCTTTTTACCACAAACAACGAAAGTTGACTTAGCCACAATGGACAAAACCTTCGACAAAGTTTGGAAGGTTTGGAACTGGGGGCATACGTGGGGTTGGGATTATCCGATGGTTGCCATGTCGGCCGCCAGATTAGGCAAACCAGAGAAAGCAATTGATGCATTGTTTATGGATGCTAAGGCAAATACGTACTTAAAAAACGGACACAATTACCAAACCCGC
This sequence comes from Sphingobacteriales bacterium, assembly GCA_038235745.1. Taxonomy (GTDB): domain Bacteria; phylum Bacteroidota; class Bacteroidia; order Sphingobacteriales; family Sphingobacteriaceae; genus Pseudopedobacter. Next base: position 832 of record JBBSTQ010000420.1, on the reverse strand, counting down.
AATCTCACTATTTATTTACCGGGTAACGGGGGATTGTTGACTGCAGTCGCGATGATGGTTGCTGGCTGGGACGGAGCGCCGAAACGACAGTTTCCCGGTTTTCCAGATAACGGGAAATGGAAAATTAAGGCGGAAAATTTATCGCCGATGCCGTAAACTGAAAGCGGAATGAAATGGATGGGGGCTGAAATTTTCCTGTGTTCGGTTTTAATAAGAACACTGGGCGTATTATTATTGATAAAAGCGGTTTGGTAATAATAGCCGATTTAAGTTTAAATTGTAAACCTAATCAGAAAGACTCATGAAACAGCGTTGGCAGATCGAGACACTTTTCAAGGCAATGAAATCGAGTGGCTTCAATATAGAGGATACTTATGTGACCGCTCTGGACAGATTTGAAAAACTCATCCTGTTGACGATGATCGCTTTTGTGTGGTGCTACAAAATTGGGGACTATATCGATAGTCAAATCAGACCCATTAAGATAAAGACACACGGAAGATGGGCAGTAAGTGTATTCAAATATGGATTGGATTATCTTTCAGAATGTCTATTATCAGGTTTCAGTAAGCAAAATATCAATCTAATATAATTTTTGTCATGTACTTAACTAATAAAGTCTTCTTAATTGTAGGCCGTTTAAAATGGGTTTGCTTTTGATTGGGATAAAATTAAGTACGATACCCATTCCATTTTTAACGCTTACGCTGATTTTTGTGGCATAAGCAACTTCTGGTACCAGTTCATTTTTTGTCCCCAAGTTTTCAATTACTGTAGAGCCATTTACACTAACATTAAAACTTCTTTCCGTCAGTTTCTCGTTTTCTGCATT
>JBBSTQ010000419.1:0-3279 GCA_038235745.1 Sphingobacteriales bacterium | reverse complement strand
CTCTTCTATCGACAAGAAATGCTTATCAGCAGTCAAAAGTGGCATTTTTAAATGAAAGGAAGTCGCTGCTATAATTGCATCGGGAAGTTTAAGTTTTGCACTCTTTCTGATTCAATTGTTAACTCTTTAATTTCCGGATTGATATCAATTATTAAACAATTTTTCAAGAAACCTTTTACAACACCGGATGCGTCTTCGGAAACGGAACCAAAAGACAACAACTCGAGTTCTGTCACAAAAGAAATGATTAACTCCTTCTCTAAAATAAGATCTATTGCAATATTATCTCCAGGTAAAAAGTAGATAAGGATATTGGTATCAACGAAAAGTTTATTTCCACTCATCTCTCATCGCTCTTTGATAAGCTACAGGGTCAACAGTACTCTTTAAAGCTCCTGCATATTTCATGATATCTGATTTCGGAGTCTTCTCCAAAACTTCATTAACTAACTTTTGTATTTCCTTTTTGGACGTTCCTCTTTTAATTATAGTTATCATGGTTTAAACGTTTTATACTACAATATAGGAATAAGAAATCACATACTGAATGGTGCAAATTAAAAAAAATTTAATCTCCACAGGTTGGAGGTTGTACGATAGGCAGTTCTTTGGAACGACGGCTTGAAAAAAGTCTTTCAATAAAACCTACCCAATCAACGGATCCTTCTCCTTTTTGAAATGATTGTAAACCAACTTATCCAAAAAAGCAGGGACAAATTTCTGCAAAGTTACCGTCAACTTCCCCTGCCCAGTCATTACTAACAGTCTCTTGCGGGCAACAACGCCATCAACTATTTTCTTAGCCACTTCCTCACTACTCATCATCTTGCCTTCGTCCATAGAAGATTCGCCTTGAGGTTCTGCGCTATCATTCAAAGCCACATTGCGGATGTTTGAAGCGGTAAAACCGGGGCAAGCGACCATAACATGTAAGTTATTTTTTAAGTTCTCTGTACGTAAAGATTCAAAAAAACCGTTCATTGCAAACTTAGAAGCCGAGTAGCCTGTACGTCCTGGCAGACCTTTAAAACCGGCAATCGACGAAACTCCAACGACAGAGCCTCCCCTATTCAATAGTTCATCCAGTGCGTATTTAGTGCAATAAACAGTTCCCCAAAAGTTAATGTCCATCACTTGTTTCAACACTTGTAAATCCAAATCTTTAAACAAAGCCCGCATAGAAATGCCTGCGTTATTTACCAAAACATCAATTTGCCCAAAAGTTGAAATGGTTTGTTGAATCAATTGTCTGCAATCCTCCTCTACACTTACATCGGTTTGTACAGCGAGACATTTAACTTTGTACTTATCATGAATTTGCTGGGTAATCTCACAAAGTTTGACGTATTGCCTTGCTGCCAATACAACATGAGCCCCTCGTTTAGCAAACTCAAAAGCACAAGCCTCGCCAATTCCGCTAGACGCTCCTGTGATGACAACTACCTTACCTTTTAAACTCATATCAAAATTTTAAAAAATATTTCTTTGCAAAGATAAACATCGAACCATAGAAACTTTTGATATATCTCAAACTCAATTTATGCGTACTTTGTCCTTTAAAATGAGTAATGGAAACCTCGGGATAATAGTAGTTCTTATAGCCTGCTAAACTCAAACGGTAGGATAAGTCAACATCTTCGCCGTACATAAAAAAATGCTCGTCGAACATACCGACTTTTTCCAAAGCACTTTTCCGTAACAACATAAATGCCCCAGTCAATACGTCAACTGGCTTGGTTTCAAACTCGTTAACCCAACCCATGTAATATCGATTAAATACTTTTGATTTTGGAAAAAACAGATAAAGTCCTGATAATCTGCAAAAAGAAACCCAAGGAGTCGGCAACCCTCTTTTTGATTCCGGAAGAAATTCACCATTTCCATCAAGCATTCGCACTCCTAAACTACCTCCGTCTTTGTGTTGATCTAAAAAACTAATGGCTTTAGTCAAAGTATGCGGCTCAGTAAATGTATCTGGATTAATCACTAAAATATATTCGCCTTTTGCGAGTGAAATTGCTTGATTATTGGCAACGGAAAAACCGACGTTTTGCTGGTTCGCAATTAAACTCACTTGCTGGAAACTTTCATTGAGCATCTCAGCAGTTCCATCTTTTGAGGCATTATCGACTACAAAAATCTCACTTTCAATACTGCTTGAAGCGGTTAACAGAGATTCAATAGCTTGTTTGAGAAGCGATTTAACATTATAACTAACAATGATGATGGATAACTTCAATGCTTTATTTGCTTAAGGAATTTTCATAAGGAACTCTTGTGGTAATTGATCGACCTAAAGTAAGTTCGTCTGCATATTCAATTTCGCCACCGAAAGCAATCCCCCTGGCTAAAGTGCTGATTTTAATATTAGCGTGGTGTAACTTTTTGTGGAGGTAAAAAATTGTGGTATCACCTTCCATCGTTGCACTTAGGGCAAAAATCACTTCCTCCACATCTTCTTTCGCTACTCTTTCTACCAACTGATTGATAGTCAAATCGCTCGGACCAACACCATCCATAGGGGAGATTAGTCCGTTTAAAACATGGTAAAGCCCGTTATATTGGCCGGTATTTTCAATCGCCATAATATCACGACTATCTTCCACCACACAAATAATAGCTTGATTACGTTTTTTTGCAACGCATATTTCACAATATTCCGCATCAGAGATATTATGGCAACGTTTACAAAACTTAATATTGTTTTTAAGCAGTGTTAAACTATCCGTAAACTTGGCAACCTCGTTATGTTCTTGATTAAGCAGATGTAAAACCAAACGTAATGCCGTTTTTTGACCTATTCCGGGTAGTTTTCCAAATTCAGAAACAGCATTCTCTAAAAGTTTAGAGGAAAAATTCATTTTGCTAAATTAAAAATTAAATGACAAATAGTGATCTGTTTTCACGGTAACTACCTATTAAAACTGTGATCAACCTATTATTTTCTAATTCGATTTGTACAGAAATTTTTTAGAAAATCGAAATTTTAAACTAACTGGGTATTTAATTTGTTGTACTGCTATAAAATTCCAAAAAAAAACACAAATTGCTTTATTATAAAAAATAGAATATGACGAGTGACGATAAAATAAGAAGTGCGTTTGAGAATAAGACTTGGCAAGAGATAAAGGTAACTGACTCTTGGCAGATTTTTAAAATCATGGCGGAATTTGTTGACGGTTTTGAAAAGCTAGCTAAGATTGGTCCTTGTGTTTCCATTTTTGGCTCGGCTCGTACCAAAACTGACAACAAGTATTACCAGACCGCAGTTGAAGTAGG
>JBBSTQ010000418.1:0-3287 GCA_038235745.1 Sphingobacteriales bacterium | reverse complement strand
TCATGGGTGTCTCGATGACCAAAACTTTCGCATCGCTTTTTGCGGTCAAACTAACGCTTCCGTCTGTTTCATAAATACCAATGGCGTCTCTCTTATTCAAAGCTTGACCTCCTGTTTCAACATTTCCGTCCAAAACAAAAACATATATGCCGTTGTGTTCGCCATGTAGCGCATACTCAAGGGTTTTACCTTCAGTTAAATTCGCTAATGAAAACCAAGAATCTTGATTAATTGTGATAGCTTCATCGTTTGAATCTGGAGAAACAACGGTCAAAAATCGATCTGCTTTTTGCGCCTCCGTAAAGGATTTCTGTTCGTAACGGGGTTCGATATTTTCAACTTTCGGGAAAACCCAGATCTGTAAAAAATCAACCGGAGCTTCGTTTGATTCGTTATACTCAGAATGCTGAATGCCCGAACCAGCCGACATAATTTGAACATCACCAGCTTTAATGACCTCGTCTCTTCCGGTACTATCTTTATGCCTAAGCGCTCCATTTAATGGAATACTCACAATTTCCATATTTGCGTGTCCGTGAGTTCCGAAACCCATGGATTGCTCTACATGGTCGTCGTTTAACACCCTTAACAAACCAAAATTCATTTTCTCTGGATCGTTAAATTTGCCGAAACTAAAAGAATGGTAGCTTTTTAACCAACCGAAACTGTTAAAACCTCTTTCTTTTGCTGGATGAAAAATCGTTTTCATAATAATCCTTGTTTTAAATTAAATGTTTAAACATACAAATTTTATTCCAAAAATTTATTGTGTATTTTTGCACCCGAAAACAGCATCATCCTATGAAAGAAACAGCGATATTACTTGGGGCAAGCGGACTGATTGGCAGTCACTTATTACCTATCTTGTTAGATAGCCCCGCTTTTGCAACTGTAACGGTCTACGTGAGGAGTAAACTGCCGCTAAATCACGAAAAGTTAAAACAGATTGTCACTGATTTTGATAATCTTGACGCGTTAAATGAAGGAATCAACGCTAGTTTTGTTTTCTGTTGTTTGGGTTCCACTAAAAAGAAGACACCAAATCTAAAAGATTACAAACATGTAGATTACGGCATCCCGTTGCATTTTGCAGAGCAAGCTAAGAAAAATGGCGCAAGGCAATACCATTTGGTTAGTGCTATCGGAGCAGATGCCACTTCGAGCAACTTTTACAGCAAAATAAAGGGGGAAATAGAGGACGCCGTACGAGCGATCAGCTACGAAGCAATTCATATTTACCAACCTTCTTTTTTAAGAGGTAATAGAGACGAGAGCCGACCGCTTGAGAAAATTATGTTACCATTAATGCGTTTGGTTGATCTAGTCCTCATCGGTCCACTTAAAAAGTACCAGAGCATAGACGCCGAAACAGTCGCTAAAGGCATGTATAACGAATCAATTAAAAATAAAAGAGGCATTTTTGTGCATCAATCAGATCAAATTAAAAGTTTAGTGTGAGTATAGTATCAGCAGAACAATTAAGTCATGCGTTCAACGACAATTGGCTATTTAGAAATTTAACTTTTGGCCTTCAACAAGGTCAACGAGTGGCATTAGTAGGAATAAACGGAGCGGGAAAATCGACTTTGTTAAAGCTTTTGGCAGAAAAAATTAAGCCGAGTGAAGGTAAAGTGGTAAAAGCGAAAGACATTAGGTTTGGCTACTTAGAACAAGACCCTAAATTTGAAGCAGGTCAAAGCATCAGCGATTTTATTTTTAGTTTGGACAACCGTCAGCAACAAATCATCAGAGAGTATGAGGAGTTGCTGGAACAGGAAAATCCGGATATTGATGAAATCAATCGCTTAACTGAAGAGTTAAGTAATTTAGAAGCTTGGGAGTATGAGCATGAGATCAAAACGATTCTAGGTCGATTAGATATTCATCATCTTGATCAAAAAATAGACACTTTATCTGGTGGACAAAAAAAGCGTTTGAGTTTAGCCAAACTTTTGATTGACGAACCCGACGTTTATGTAATTGATGAACCTACCAATCATTTGGATATTGATACCATTGAGTGGCTAGAAAGCTACTTGACTACCGGTGGGAAAACTATACTGATGGTTACCCACGATAGGTACTTTTTAGATAACGTTTGTAACGAAATCATCGAATTAGAGAATGGTCAGGTTTACACCTACAAAGGTAAATACGCCTATTATTTAGAGAAGAAAGCAGAACAAGACGCAATAAACAGCACCGTTTTAGCAAAAAACAAAAACCTCCTTAAAAAAGAACTGGAGTGGATGCGGAGAATGCCACAAGCTAGGGGAACTAAATCAAAAGCTAGGATTGACGCATATTATAATTTAGAAGAAAAAACCAAAGGTCAGTTTAATAAGGAAAGTGTTTCGTTGGACATGAAAGTGAGTCGCCAAGGGAGGCAAATTCTTGAACTACATGACATCGCAAAAGAATTTCAGGACAAAAACATCATCGACGATTTTAGTTACGTATTTAAGAAAGGCGACAAAATTGGTTTAACCGGTAAAAACGGAACCGGAAAATCTACACTGTTGAACATAATTACCAATGAAATTAAACCAGACAATGGTAAAGTGATCACTGGCGAGACAACAGTTTTCGGCTATTATCACCAATCAGGTTTAAGTTTTGATGAGAGTGAGAGAGTAATTGACGTAGTAAAAAACATTGCTGAGTTTATTACCATGTCTGATGGAACGACAATTTCAGCATCTCAACTTTTAACCCACTTTCTATTTCCGCCTAAAAAACAACATGGCTTTGTGAGCTTATTAAGCGGGGGCGAGAAAAAGCGTCTTCACTTGATGAAGGTTTTAATTAAGAATCCTAATTTTTTGATTTTGGATGAGCCTACAAATGATTTGGACATTGATACGTTAAACGTTTTAGAAGAGTTCTTAGAAAACTACCCAGGTGTATTGCTTTTAGTTTCTCACGATAGGTACTTGGTTGACAAGTTAACGGATCAGTTGTTCGTGTTAGAGGGCAACGGCGACGTTAGAATATTTAACGGAAATTATTCTTCGTACCGCGAAGAGGTTGAATTGGCAAAAGCTCAAATAAAAGAAGCTAAACCAGCACCTACTCCTGTTATTAAAGAAAAACAACAGAAAACAACACTTTCGTACAAAGAAAAGTTGGAGCTGGAAAACTTAGAAGCCGAAATAGAAAGCACTGAAAAACTTATTGAAGATTTGACCTCGAAACTAAACAGCGAAAGCAATCATGAGGAGTTGATTTCTCTTTCTGCTGACATAGAGAAACAAAACAAATTATTAGAGGATAAAACCTCTCGCTGG
>JBBSTQ010000417.1:0-3300 GCA_038235745.1 Sphingobacteriales bacterium | reverse complement strand
TTCCGCACACCAGCCTGCAAAACCTGTCCGGTAAAACACCTTTGTACCGGAAGAGCAACTGGGGGAAGAGAAATAGACCGAAGCGAATATGCAGATGCAGTGGAACAAAATGGAGCTGATTACAAGGCTAACAAAGACCTGTACCGAAAGAGACAGGAGATCAACGAGCATATATTTGGGACAATCAAGCGCTCCCGATAGCTATCGGGAGGGCTATAACCACACCAACTTAACAGGTTTGGCAAAAGTAAATGGGGAAATGGCGTTGATTATGACCGTTTACAATATGAAACGAGCAATAAATATCCTGGGAATAGAGAAATTGCTGGAGAAACTGAAAGCTTGGAAACCAGATTACGAGAAGGTATCTGGGTCTGCTGAAATACGCGTCATTTTAAGGCGATATAGCGAGTTTTGTTTTTTACAATTGACAGGTGTGGCTTAAGATTAGCTAGGTTCAATGAGCTTTAAACTATAAGATAGAGGCATCAAAAATGACATCTTTAGGAAAAAAACGGAGTTTTTTCATAGCCTGACGGTTTGCAGCTACAAGAAGTTGGCGATTTCGAAGCACTAAACTGTCTGCCACCACAAAACTTGATACGAAGCACAAAGCTTCATTTAACCACTGAACCGCCAATTTCTTGTAGGTGCTGTTAGCGGTTCGTTGTTCTTGATTGTAGTTTTGCGTGACTATTATTGTATATTTTTCCTTTTTTTGGATGGGTAAATTTTATTGCCGACCAAGTCGAATTAATACTTAAACAAGTGCTTTCTACAAGTCCAAATTTGTAGCCTATACTAATTACTTTTGGTAATGATAGGTCTGTGTCCAACTGTCCACCTTTGGGCCAAGAAACCCAGAGCATTCCGTGTATCTTCAGATGTTCTTTAAGTTTGGAAAAAAGATTGTCTTGTTCGCTCTGATGTTTCACAAACAAGTGTATATAATCAAATTCCCCCGTGAGCGTTTCAGACAATTCTATCTTGGGTAAGCTAATTGCAGCAACTGCATCCGAAGGTGCGTCTATAAAATATGTTTTCGAACCTTCTTTAATGCCCATTTTTTGTGCTACTGTCTTCATTTTTTTAAAGTAGTTAAAATCTTATGTAGTTCAAATTTTGTCCTGATGAATGCAATATGAAGTTATTTTTTGAATTTGGTCTTCCTCGTTAAATTCATAAAGGTCAGAAGCAGACACAAATGAAACTCGTTCGTTATCTTTTAAAAATTCCGCTGTCCCATTTATAACCACTTTTTTATTTTCTTCGATTACGTTAAGCGTTTCAAATTTTGTCGTTACTGACTTAAAATAATTTGCAACTTTTTCGCAATTGTCAATAATTGCTTTTTTGCCTGTAAAAGTATCTTCTTCGACAACCGTCCATACAGCATTGTCTGCAATGAAGCCATAAATCTTTTCAAACTCTCCGTTTGAAAATGCTAAAGATTTGTCTTTGTTATTCATAATTATTTGTCTGTTGATTGTCTGTTGGATGTCGCTTTACAATGACCGCTAACGGCAGTTCGTCTAAAAACCTCACTGGGTTCTTAAAACAAACCATTTTTTTGATAAATATAAGCGATTTAAGAACATCAAAGGCAGTATTTTAGAAAAAGTGTTGGTATGTAATTCTGATTTTAAAAGTTGCTGTAGTAGCTTGCTAATTTCATTGCAAGCATCTTCAAAATACCTTTTCCGATCAAGTCCTAGATGTTGCACAACGAAGTATCGCATGAATATTTCGCCATCTTTGTCCATTCAGAGGATTTTAGTTTTCCCTCAAATCCATCGAATAATATGTTCTAGGTTTTAGAGAGCCGTCGAAATTAAAAAGAGTAAAAAATAATTTTCAGGCTGTTCTTAATCAATATTTTGTGCTTTTAGCGAGCAACATAAGCTCTACCCACGAATTTAGAATGTAAGAAAAGAATAATTTTAAATTGAAAGGGAAAATAAATTCGGGTCAAATAAAGCTCGGATCTAGAAGAAAGAGAACTTGCGCAATTGATTTGAAACCCAAATTTTAGAAAAATAATACACAAAAATTTTATTACCTCCGGTGCGACTTTGTAGTGATTATCCATAGCTCTGAGCCGCCTACGAAGGCAGAGCTCAACACAAAGCACAATAAAGTCAAGCCTAGCTTGACTGGTTATTGATGCTTAATTGTTAGCAGTTTTTTTGATTTATCAAACATTCAAAAGAAGACCCACAAGGAATGAAGTAAGGTTCGCTATTAACGAAACCAATACTGCCTTTTTTATATCAATTTTTAGCATTGATACTATAATCAATGTTTCAATTAAAGCCACTGTTATTTCACCGATGGAAATGTAAACCCATGTTGAAGAAAAAAATATTGGTAGGATATACCACAAATAGGGAAGCGTTGAAAATGATGCCAAAATTCCACTTCCAACTATCAATTTAGTTTTGATTTTTAAATTTTTATATCTCGTCTTAAAAAAAACAAGTAGTACTGAAGTCTCTATAAAAATGGTCATGAATAAAGCTCTTAAGAAATCGAGAGTTGAATGTTTATTTTTTGAGCTCTGATCATCAATTTTATATTCCTTTAGCTTGATTACCTTTCCAGATTTATATCCGAAAGTTTGAATTGAAATAGGTCTGCCATTATTGAATTTGGTTATTTCTTTGCACTTATAGAGTGTTAAAATATTATTTGATATCTCATGAATTTGATAATATTCCTCTATTGAAGAAACCGAATTTAAATTATCAAGATACCCTCCATAAGGCTCTATATTGATATTGACGTGAAGAACGTTTTTATCTTTTTCCCAATCAATAGAGTCAATGCTTTTTGTAGCAAGGTAACTTTTGGCAAGTCCAAATATTTGAAATGAATTAAACTTGTATCCTTTTTCTAGGCATGTGTTTGCGTCTATAATGAAAGCTCTAGAATCATTTCCTGAAGGATGCTTTATATATGCAACAATAGATATTGAAGGAAAATCATTTGTATTAATAATTTTCACACATTTATCAACTGAATGAGAGTTCTCTGGAATTATGTCAGCGAAAACGTGTTGCCAAGGGACTAAAAATAAGTATGCTAGAAAAATGTTTTTCATTATTATTTATAGAGTTACCGCCAACGTCAGTTCGTCTAAAAACCTCACTGGGCTCTTAAAACAAACCATTTTTTTGATAAATATAAGCGATTTAAGAACACCAAAGGCAGTATTTTAGAAAAAGTGTTGGTATGTAATTCTGATTTTAAAAGTTGCTGTAGTAGCTTGCTAATTTCATTGCAAGCATCTTCAAAATACCT
>JBBSTQ010000416.1:0-3301 GCA_038235745.1 Sphingobacteriales bacterium | reverse complement strand
GACCGTGTTTATATGCTTGAGCACACTTGGTACTCGGTAATTTCACCAGAGTCTTGCTCTTCTATTTTATGGAGAAGTTGGGATTATAAAGAAAAGGCAGCAGAATGTTTGAAATTAACTTCGGACAATATGTTGGCAAATGGGTTAATTGATGGGATTATCAAAGAGCCTATTGGCGGTGCGCATCAAGACCCAGAAACGATGTGCCAAACAATAAAAGATAAGTTGATAAGCGATTTAAAAGAGCTAAAGGCAAAAGATATACAGGTTGTTATAAACGAGAGGATTGATAAATTTTGTAGCATGGGCGTAGTTACCGAAGGCTAAAACCAAAATCTCAAGGGGGAATAATCTAATTATTTTCGTTTATTAAAATGTTGTTCTATCTCTTTTCCAAACAAATGAATTAAAAGTACTTACAGAAAAAGCCGGTTTATCGAAGATAAGACCGGCTTTTTTTATTGCAAAAATTTACTTTTAAGCGGTTTCGCTTTCGGGCGGAATACCGTAGTCATCCACACCGTAGCGCTTTTCTTTTTTTGTTTTTGATTTTACAAAACCAGTGATATTATCAATCCAATGGGTCAATATATCTTTATTCAAAACATTTGAGTTAACAATCTTCTGAGAAAACAAGGATGCTATTGTCTTAATTAAAACTCCCCTGTTTCGCAAAAGTGTTTTATTTAAAAACAATGGCAAAAATATTCTTCCAAAACTGGTTACCCAATCTGATTTTAGTTGACTATTTTGTTGTCCACCTCCTAAAAATAAGTTTTTTACGAAACTGAACGGATGAGTGAATTTATCCTTAATGGATGTATAACGCTGATGAAAGTAAATTTCATCTTCTGCCTTTTTGATTTTTAAAAAAGCTATTCTGGTTTCAAGTTCTTGTAAATTTGTGATTTCTATTTCCATAACTAACTTTTTTTGAATATTTTACGAATCAGCAAATTAGTTACTGGGTTTTGGATATAGTTTTTTCCTATTAAAACTACCAGGATAACTAAAATTAGGTAGAACGCAGCAACTATAAAGAATCCCAAATACATACTAGTTAATAGCGCTCCTAAATATAGACCAACCGCAATACTCAAAAACATCAGAAAAAAAATACCTACAATTAACAGCACAAAACCGCTTGCTATCCCTCCAACAGACTTAACCACTGATTGGATTGCCCCTAATTTCTTAAGTTCGATTGAAGTGTTTATGTAGTCTTTTGCTCGATCAAATAAACCTTCGTGGTCAAAATCATTATTTTTTTCCATAGGTCTTTAGATTATGCGTTACTTACATCGTCAACATATTCGTCCTCTGCAGTTTGTATTTTGCTCTTGATTTTACTTACCACTTTTTCTTTAAATTCGGTTAGGTTGTCAATCTCTTCAGCAGCTTTTTCTTTAATGCTGTCTCCTAAGTTTTTCAATGAATCTGATAATTTATCTCTAGTTTCTGAACCTTTTTCAGGAGCAAACAATAAGCCTAATGCTGCACCAGCTGCAACGCCTGTTAATAAAGCTATAAGAGTTTTTGAGTTGTCATTCATGTTATTGTATTTTACGTTAAAATTTAAAGTATACTCAGTAGCAAGAAAATACCTTGCCAAACAACTTCCGTTTTCGTAATTATCTGAAACTGCGTTTAGTTTTGCTCCATTTCCCCTTTATTAGTCTGGTAAATTTGAACTAGGTGCATAAACCATAGCAACAACAATGGCCCAAAAACCAACCCAACAAAACCAAAAAGGGGCAAACCAATTAATACACCCACCACAGTAACTATTGGGTGGGTATCGGCCAGTTTCTTATTGATCATAAACCTAATCACGTTATCAATATTTATGATTACAATCAATGTAAACAATGTCACAAATGTTCCCTCCCAATTGTTTCCGTTAATGAATAAAACCAACGCGGCAGGCCCGGTGACTATTGGAGCACCAATAACTGGCATAAAGGAAAGAAAAAATGCGATTATGCCCCAGAAAATCGCATCATTAACTCCAACTACAAAAAAACAAAACACTACTAATAACCCTTGTATCAGCGCAATCACTCCCTGACCTAAAACATTGGAGTAGGTGGTATTGCGTAATTCCTGTGCGAAAATTAGCGCATTTTCTTTCTTAAGCGGTGCATATTTCAACATATTAGTTTCAAAATTTTTTGATTGTACCAGCATAAAATATAAGATAAAATACATTACGGTAATTGTCAAAAACACGCCCAGCGCTCCTGTTAGCAATGACGGAAATAAGTCCTGCACAAACTGAGAAAGTTTATCGATGTACTTTTCAATAAGATTTGGTTGATTAAGTTTGGTGCCCACAAAATCGTCAATTTTAGATATGAGTGCTTTCAACTGAAAATCATCGTTTTTTAACTTAGAGAGTCTGTTAACTACCATATAACTCAGCGTTATAAACGGGAGAACAATTATTATAAACGAACTGACAATAACCGCAATTGCTGATGCAACCGCACCAATCTTTTTCACGAGATAAGAATATATCGGCTTAGAAATAGTGTATAGAATAATAGACCCCAGAAAAGCATTGAATAATTCACGTAAACTATAGATGAGTAAACAACCTAGCAGAATAATAACTACTAAAACAATATAATTGCGCTGCTTATCAGTAAAAACGGACATATTTATTTTTTTTGGTTTATAAAAGACTATAAACATAAGAAGCTCCGAAAAATTTCGAAGCTTCGTTCATTCGTATTTCTTTAGTTTTATTTAATCCCATTTAACGGGCAGCCAGACTACCACCAATTAAAACCACGGGAGCTAAAGCGCCTCCATTAGTTCCGATTAAAAAAGTTTTATACTGGCGTCTTCCACCAAAGGTTTTTCCGCCTGCAGATTTAGTATCTTGGGCAAAAGACACCGTAGAACACAATAAAGCTAGAACTAAGAGATTAAATATTTTTTTCATTTTTTTTGCATTACCAAACAAATATATTTCTTTTACCCGAAACCAACAATTCTTTAAAATTAAATTTTACCGCCCTTCAGTGCCCCAAGAAGGCGTTTCATTGCTAATTGGCAAATAGACTTTAAAATTTGAGCCTTCGCCTTCTGTGCTCTCAAATTCTAACTTACCTTTATGGTTTAAGATGGTTTTCTGCACATGTGTTAAACCTAGCCCTAGTCCTTTCGGTTTAGTGGTAAAAAATGGTTCAAATATTTGAGTTTTATTTGTTTCGTTGATTCCTTTTCCGTTGTCTTTGATTTCTATAACAGCAAATTCATCCTTTTTAAATACGTTTATCGCAATTTCTTGAGGACT
>JBBSTQ010000415.1:0-3311 GCA_038235745.1 Sphingobacteriales bacterium | reverse complement strand
GGATCGAACTTAAAAAACAGTGGTTTAACGAGTTTGTACATCCTACAAATTTAGTATTAAAGTGCAATAGGGTAAACTTTTGGTAAATAATATTGACAAATGGAGGATTTATGAAATCAAAGCGTAGCCAAATCGACAAAAAAAATCCCCGAAGTGTGAACTCCGAGGATTCAATATTTACAATTCTTTAAACAGCGAAAAACTGTCTCAGATATTAAGAAATTAACCTTTTAAATGACCAATCAATAAATTAGCTAGCTCAACACCAATTCTTTCTTGTGCTTCATTAGTTGCAGCGCCGATGTGTGGTGTTAGAGAAACTTTTGGGTGTTGTAACAATTCAACAAGTGGCGTTGGTTCGTTATCAAAAACATCTAATCCTGCGAAAGAAACTTTACCGCTGTCTAATGCTTCAATCAAAGCTTTTTCGTCAATTGTACCACCTCTAGAGCAGTTTACAATACCTACGCCTTGCTTCACTTTTTCAAATTCTTCTTTTCCTAAAACCGGTTTTTCTGTAAAAGGAATGTGTAAAGAAATAAAATCAGCCTCAGCTAAAAGCGCATCTAAACTTACAGATTTAACAGGAACATCTACTTTAGTACCACCAGAAAGCTCTAATTGCAAAGTTGCCGGAATATCGTATAGATCGTAAGCTAAAACATCCATACCTGCACCTAAAGCAAGTTTAGCGGTTTCCTTACCGATTCTTCCAAAACCTATAATACCCAATTTTTTACCTTTAAGCTCTACACCTTTTGCATAAGCTTTCTTTAAAGCATTAAACTTAGTAGCACCTTCGGTTGGCATTTTACGGTTAGCATCGTAAACGAAACGGACGCCATTAAAAAGATGTGTAAATACCAATTCAGCAACAGATTGTGAAGAAGCTGCAGGTGTGTTTTCTACCGCAATACCCTTGCTCTTAGCGTAAGTTACGTCGATATTGTCCATACCAACACCACCTCTACCAATTACCTTCAAATTAGGGCAAGCGTCAATAAGTTCTTGTCTTACTTTGGTAGCACTTCTAACTGTAATTCCGTCGTAAGCATTTAGCTTTGCAGCTAACTCTTCTTGGGGAATATTATTAGTATCAACCTCAATTCCGGCGTCTTCTAATAGTTTTTTTCCTATTGGATCTATTCCGTCGTTTGCTAAAATTCTCATTAATTATTTATTTTTGATTTGGTTTTTAAACGTTGTTATCTGCAAATTCTTGCATTGCTTCAATTAAAACATGAACGCTGCTGATAGGTAATGCATTGTAAATAGAAGCTCTAAAGCCACCAACACTTCTGTGTCCTTTTATTCCAACGCAGCCTTTTTCTTCAGCAAGTTTTAAGAATGGTTTTTCCAATTCTGGGTTTTCCATCACAAAACAAACACTCATGTTAGAACGATCTTCAATCGCTGCAGTACCTTTAAATAAAGGGTTTCTGGCGATCTCGGTATATAACGCTTTCGCCTTTGCATTGTTTTCTGCTTCGATTACTGAAACCCCACCTTTAGCTTTCAACCATCTCAAATTCAGCATAGAAACATATACAGAAAACACCGGAGGCGTATTGTACATAGATTCTGCATCAATTTGTTTTTGGTAATCCAACATTGAGGGAATGGTACGACCAGATTTTCCTAAAATATCATTTTTGATGATGACAACCGTTGCACCAGCTGGGCCGATGTTCTTTTGTGCACCAGCATAAATAATATCAAAATCTGCAACGTTGATTACCCTACTAAAAATATCAGAGGACATATCACTCACTATACCCACTTTAGTTTTTGGGAAATTGTGCATTTGCGTACCGTAAATGGTATTGTTTGAAGTGCAATGGAAATAAGCACTATCATCACTAATGATATAGTCTTTAGGAATATAGCTGTAATTTTTATCTTTTGATGAAGCAATAATTTCTGCATCGCCAAGCAACTTAGCTTCTGCGAAAGCTTTTTTAGCCCAAACACCAGTTTCTAAAAACGTAGCTTTTTTACCTTCTGGCAATAAATTAAAAGCCGTCATTGCAAACTGCAAACTTGCGCCACCTTGCACAAAAATAACCGAATAACCTTCGGGTACGTTCATAAGTTCTTTTACTAATTTAATAGCTTCGTCCATTACCTCAACAAATTCTTTGGCTCTGTGCGATATTTCTAGGATAGATAAACCAGTATCATTAAAATTTAAAACTCCATGTGAAGCTTGTTTAAATACTTCTTGCGGTAAAATGCAGGGACCTGCACCAAAATTGTGTTTCATTTATTTAAAGTTTGGTATGAATTAATGTGAGAAAATAACTCGCACAAGCCATTATACTTAGAGCGTACAATTTTTGTTGTGCAGTGCTGGGCGTCATTCTTTTTAGAATCAAGTGCCAAATTTATGATAAACATTGGTCAAGTCCTATTTTATTTTAAAATTTCGTAATCAATCTGACGTTCAGTTGTCTTGATGTCAAATAATTAGGAATTGCGTACTGCAAATTATTCACATCTGTAACCCACAAATACGATACGGTGTTATTGATATTGAGCAAGTTAAACACTTCGGCATAGATGATTATAGACTTAAAATATCTGCTGAGCAACGCTGGCTTGCGCCTGCTCTCAGGATCTAAAATGTCTTTTGAAAAACCAATATCCAGTCGTTTGTAAGCCGGTATGTTAAAAGTTTGTTGGTAACGTTGCGAAGAAGGCGGTCCTGTTGGCAGTTTAGAGCCATAAAGTAGGTTTAAATGTACCTTATAAGTTGGGCTGTTAAATAACCTATCCTGAAAAAATGCAGAAAAATTCAATCGCTGATCTGTCGGTCTTTTAATGTAGCCTGGGTAAATGGTTGTGGTACTGCCGTTTTCGTTCGTTTGGATGTAGGAATCGCCCTCAATATCTTCAGCGGTTTTCATAATCGATAACCGGAAAGATGATTCCAAATCTTTAACAAACTCGCCAGCAATTCTAAAATCGACTCCAGCTGCATAACCTTTAGCTTGCTGGTCAGCGTAATATCTAATCCTTAGATTTTCAATGTCATAGGGTGTTAAATTGTAAAGATTTTTATAATAGGCTTCGGCTAAAAAGTTTAGTTTAGTGCCTAAGCCATCGAACTTACTATCAGATGAAAGCACAAAATGCAATGATTTTTGAGATTTGGCACTTTCGTTCAAACTGCCATCAAACCTACGAGTTTCCCTATAAAAAGGTGGCTGAACGTACAATCCGGTTGCAAACCTGTAGACCGTTTGTTGGTGGTTTTTTGGGGTATAAGCAAAAACAATACGCGGACTAGGAATAAATTCTTTAGTGTAATT
>JBBSTQ010000414.1:0-3312 GCA_038235745.1 Sphingobacteriales bacterium | reverse complement strand
TCCAGAAACAGATATGCCATTCGTTTGGAATTTAGAATACCAATCCCATTGCCCGCCACCTGCTCTATGATCGATTTCTACCGCTTTCGCTTCTGTTAACGATAAAGCTTGGTTGTCGCCATATAAAACTAAATCTTTTACAATAATGTAGGATGCGTTTACCTTTATAGCATTCCATTTATTGCCTTTTGATTCTATGATAGGTGAAGCACCTGGATAAGGCTGATAGGTGATGTAAGCGCCAGCGTTTCCTGGTCGGGTGACGGTTAAAATGATATCATTTGTATTTGACGTATTGGGCTGTTTATACGTTCCGTTCATAATGTTTACCACATCGCCAGGTATGGTAATAGCTGACGCGGCCTGAATGGTTTTAAATGGGGTTGATGAACTTAAAGGATTAGTCGTAGCATCATTCCCAAAATTGGCCGAAACATAAATATTTCTACCCGAGGCATTGGCTTTTACTTTTAAGTCTAGTGTTTGATTTCCATTTTCAGAAATAATTTCTGGTTTCTTGCATGAAGAAATTAATACCAGACAGCCTAACATTACGATAGGTGCAATAAGTACTTTTAATGTGTTTTTCATAATTCATCTAATTTTATAATTGGTTTTTGGACAGGAAAACGAAAAAAGTTTGAGGTAAAATCAAACATACTTTGTACGATAATTAGCAATGTTTGAGTTTGCATACTGAAATACAAATAAGCAAAAACGAGCTTTATTTAAGTATAAATAAGCACATCATCCTATTTTCTCAGGTAGATATAAATGCAAGAAAAACAAACTTTGTTTGTTATAATTGGTTGAAAGTAAATTTAGGGTATACAAATACAGTTCATTAGTACGTGATTGACTAACTATTGAACTATATTGATATTTTTACCTTTAAACCTGTAGTTTTATTTTTTTGATGGGGGATGGCTTCCTTTTCTTCAGCTACTGGCTTTATCAGAAATTTCTAAAAACAATACGCCACCTTCATAATCTCGTTATGCGTTAACCAAGTAGGTGTAATCTGTTTTTGGTTTAAACTAGCAGATTTAATGAGTTGTAAATCAATTATGATAAAAAGAATCGACTTTTTATCTTCTATTAAAAAAAAACCTATTTCAAAGCATCCCACAAAATCTCTACCGGGTGAAGTGCAATTCTATCCGTTCCATCTTTTATTTGGTGTCTGCAAGACGTACCTGATGCTGCAATAATTGTTTCTGATGAAGCATTTCTAACTTCTGGAAACAAAACCAGCTCGCCAATTTGTTGTGAAACTTCATAATGCTCCTTTTCGTAGCCGAAAGAACCGGCCATTCCGCAACAGCCAGAAGCTATGAGCTCAGTTTTGTAGTTTTCAGGCAGACTTAAAATGGTTTCTAAATGCTTTTGTGATGATAAAGCTTTTTGGTAGCAATGTCCATGTATTTTAACAGTTTTGCGCTCATCATTAAACATGTCGCAATTAATTGCTCCTTTCATCACTTCACGGTCAATAAATTCTTCAATAGTGAAACAGTTTTTTGCAAGCAACTTTGCCTCGGGTAAGTTTGCGCTAGTTGCCAAGTCAATATATTCGTCTCTAAAAGTTAAAATTGCAGATGGTTCAATTCCGATTAGTGGTGTTTCATCAGTAATGATTTCACGCAATAAATCAATGTTTTTATTGGCAATAACCTTCGCTTTTTTCACAAAACCTTTTGAAAGAAAAGTCCTTCCACTTTCCAAATGTTTAGGGATGATGACTTGATAGCCCAGTTTTTCCAATAAACGGATCGCAGTTTTACCTATTTCAGCATCGTTATAATTGGTAAATTCATCGCAAAACAGATAAACCGTTTTCAAATTTTCAGAAGTGCTACTTCGTTTCTTATACCAGCTCAGTAAAGTTTGGCTTGCCAATTTCGGCATACTTCTATCTGGATGAAAACCAATGCTGTTGCAGACAAAAGAGCGTATATGTTTATTCTGAAAAATGAAATTATAGATAGATGGAACAACAGAGGCCATTTTCATTTGGTTGCTAAAATTGGCAATAAGTTTTGCCCTAAGCGAAGAACCATTTTTATCATAATATTGTTGGAGAAATTCTGCTTTCATTTTCGCAACATCCACTCCAGATGGACATTCAGTTTTGCAGCCTTTACAGCTCAAACACAAATCCATCACTTCCTTAATTTCTGGATGGTTGAACGGGGCTTCATCAGAAGGAACACTAAGGTATTGTCGCAAAACATTTGCTCTTGCTCTGGTCGTGTCTTTTTCTTGCCTTGTGGCCATGTAGCTTGGGCACATCACGCCGCCAGAAATAGCGCTTTTTCGGCAATCGCCAGAGCCAGAACATTTTTCTGCCAAGGCTAAAATTTCATCCGTATCAGTAAATCTGAAATTTGTTTCCTTAACAGCGAGTTTGACTCCTGGAGTAACCCTTAAATGCGTGTCCATAGCTGGGGTTGCAGTTATTTTTCCTGCGTTAAATACACCATGAGGGTCAAATATTGCTTTTACTTGCTCAAACAATTGATAGGTTTCTTTACCCACCATGGTTGGGATAAATTCGCCTCGCAAGCGCCCATCGCCATGTTCGCCAGATAATGAGCCTTTATACTTTTTGACTAATAAGGCAGTTTCTGCCAATATATCCCTGAATTTTTTTAGTCCAGCTTCGCTTTTTAAATCAAGCAATGGCTCCACGTGGAGTTCTCCCGCACCAGCATGGGCATAGTACGAAGCTTTTACGCCATGGCTGGATAATAAAATTCCCAAATCGGCTATATAAGCGGGCAAATCTTGTGGGTCAACGGCACAATCTTCAATTAAATTGACAGGTTGTGCGTCCCCTTTTAGGTTCCTCAATAAGCCCAATCCAGCTTTTCTGATGTCCCACGCAGCTTTTGTTTTTTCGTTAATAAGAATAGGGTAGGCGTAACCTAAATTGTTCTGTTTTAGATCATAAATGAGTTGCAAGGCCAAGTTTTCTGCATCCCTTAAATCGTTGGCCATAAACTCCACCATTAAAATAGCAGCAGGATTATCAACAATAAAAAAACGATTTTTGCCGTACTCGGGATGATCAATAGTGAAATCACAGATATATTTATCTACCAGCTCTGAAGCTTTTATTGGATGTTTTAGTGCGATGATGTTTGCTCTTAGTGCTTCATCAATAGAATTGGTATGGATACAAACCAACGCTATTTCTTTTGGTGGAAGAGGTAGTAAGTTAAGCTTTGCTTCTGTAACAAATGCCAGTGTACCTTCGGAACCAGCGATAAGGTTGCATAAATTTTGTGCTTTCCCTTCGGTTTGATAAGG